>JBFGQE010000047.1:0-13792 GCA_041564355.1 Gammaproteobacteria bacterium
CGGCCTGAAATAATCCGTTCTTGATCACGATATCGCCATTGATCGCGATCAGGCGCGAGCCGGACAGGTTGAACCAGGCCTCGCCGTCCAGCGCGCCATCCTGCAGTCCCCAGGTATCGATGCCGAACAGGTCGGCAACCGGGCGCAGTTCGAGATTGGAGGTATTCACGTAAATCAGGCTGCGCGCGTCGCCAAGAACGGATTTGACCAGGATCCCGCGTCCGAGCGCGTCGGGCAGGGCCGCGGAAAGCTGGAGCAAAAATTTTTCGCGTTGATAAATAATTTGCGCGTCGATCCGCTCGAGTTGGTGGCTCACGGCGCGGCTTTCATCCTTGATTATCAGGCGATTTAAACGCAACTTCAGGTAACGCGGCACGAAGGCCAGGTTGCGGGTCAGGTCGCGGACCGGAGTCTTACCGGCACCGGCCCCGATCTCGAATTCGTCAGCCCACCACCGGCCTTCGCGGTCGCGCACCAGTTCGACCTTTTCCAGCTGCCCGGAGACTTCCCGCACCACCGGCGCCCATTCACGCAGGCTGCCCCAGAAATCAAACTCGACCGCAAGGCGATCGACAAAAAGAGGCTGCGAGCGATCCGGCAGGTTCAACGACAGGTTGTCGATATGCAGCACCGGGTTGAACCGATTCATTTCTCCGCGCAAGCCGCTAAAAACGATGTCCGGGCTCTCGTCCCCGGTCAACAGATACTCGATCTCGGGCTTGAAATAATCGATATTGACCAGCGCCAGGCGCAAACCCCATATCACCACCGCGAGCAGGATAATCGCGGTGGCAAGAAAACCAAGAGCGATGCGCTTGAACTTTTCCATCGACCGGCCGTCGTGCTAGACCGGCACCACGTCGTACGATTCCTGCGAAAGGTGAGCCTCGACCTGGAGTTTGACCGGAATCTTGATGAAGGTCTCCAGTTCCGCGAGACTCGCGGCCTCTTCATCCAGCAGGCGGTCGATAACATCCTGGTTCGCCATGACGAGCAACTGTTGTGCTTCGTCATACAGACGGGACTCGCGCAGAATTTCGCGAAATATTTCGTAACAGACGGTTTCGGTGGTTTTCAACGAACCTCGACCATGGCAAATTCGGCAGGGCTCGCAAAGCACGTGTTCGAGGCTTTCGCGCGTGCGCTTGCGCGTCATCTCGACCAGGCCGAGCGGTGACACTTCGCAGACCTGGGTCTTGGCGTGATCCCGGTCGAGATGCTTTTCCAGCGACTTGAGAACCTGGCGCTTGTGATCCTCGCGCTCCATATCGATGAAGTCGATAATAATGATACCGCCGAGATTGCGCAGTCTTAGCTGGCGCGCGATCGCCTGCGCGGCCTCCATGTTGGTTTTGAATATCGTTTCCTCGAGGTTCTGATGTCCGACAAAGGCGCCGGTATTGATATCGATGGTGGTCATCGCCTCGGTCTGATCGATTATCAGATAGCCACCCGATTTCAAACTGACCTGGCGGGCCAGCGCGCGTTCGAGCTCATCGTCGATGTTATACAGGTCGAACAACGGGCGTTCACCCGGGTAATGCTCGATCCGGGTCGGCAAATCCGGAATGTAGCGCGCCGCGAAGCGGGACATCTTGTGAAAGGTTTCGCGCGAATCGACGCGCACCAGTGTGGTTTCCGTGCTTACCATGTCGCGCAGCGTGCGAATCGAGAGCGGCAGGTCTTCGTGGATCATCGTGCCCGGCTCGACCGTGTCGGAATATTCCAGTAGCGAACCCCACAGCTTGGATAAAAAGGTGATATCGCGCTGCAATTCAACCTCATCGACGCCCTCGGCGGCGGTGCGGATGATACAGCCACCGAGCTGGCGCTCGGTGCGGCAAGCCTCGAGCAGGTTACGCAGACGCTCGCGCTCTTCCTCGTCCTCGATCTTGACCGAAATGCCGACATTGGTCGTATTCGGCGTGTAAACCAGGTAGCGCGACGGCACCGAGATACTGGTGGTCAATCGCGCCCCCTTGGTACCCATCGGATCCTTGACCACCTGCACCAGCAGCGTCTGACCCTCGCGCAAAATCTCGTTGATAACCGGGCGCGGTGAGGAGTCGGCATCCTCCCCGGCATCCCCGCCCATGTCGATATCCGATACGTGCAGAAATCCTGCCTTGTCCAGGCCGATATCGACGAACGCGGCTTCCATGCCGGGCAACACCCGGTTCACCTTGCCCTTGTATATATTGCCGACGATGCCGCGACTGCGCTGACGTTCGATGGAGACTTCCTGCAACGCTCCATTTTCGACAATCGCGACGCGTGTCTCCTGCGGGGTAATGTTTAACAGTATCTCTTCGCTCATACTCGTTTTCGGATTAATTGCACATCGGCGCTGCGTAACAGTTCGGCGGTTTCGAACAAGGGTAACCCCATCACCGAGGAATAGGATCCTTCCAGGCGACTGACGAAGATCGCCGCCTTGCCCTGAATCGCGTAGGCGCCCGCCTTGTCCATCGGTTCGGGATCGTCGCAGTAAGCCTCGATCTCGTGCTGTTCCAACGCGCGAAACCAGACCCGGTTCTCGCTCAAGCGCAAATCCAGCCGGTCTCGCGTTGCCAGCGCGACAGCGGTCATGACCTGGTGCTCTCGTCCGGACAATTGATCCAGGATGCAGCGGCACTGGCGCCGATCGGCGGGCTTACCAATGATATCACCATCGAGAGATATCGTTGTATCCGCGGCGATCACCAGCGGCGCCGGCTCGATCGCCGTAATCTCTTCGAGCGCGCGCCGCGCCTTGTTCTCGGCAATCCGACGAACATAGTCGGGCGCGGTTTCACCGGGCTGTCTCGACTCGTCGCAATCCACCGCGTGGATACTGAATTCGACACCGATCTGGCGTAACAATTCCGCGCGCCGCGGCGACTGGGATGCGAGGTAAATCATGCTGTCATGATAGCCTGATTTACCTTACGGGTCGCTTAATCGCGGTGATAGGGATGCCCCTGCAATATCGTCCAGGCCCGGTAAACCTGCTCCAGCAGCACGACTCTGACCAGCGCGTGGGGTAAGGTCATGCGCCCCAGCGCGACGCGCTGCTGGCAGGCATCGAGGCAGGCGCTGGATAACCCGTCGGGACCGCCAATCAACAGGTTGACCCGCGGCTGTTCGCGCAACCAGTTTTCGAGCTGTCGCGCCCAGTCCCGGCTGGACCACTGGCTTCCCTGCTCGTCGAGCGCGATATTGAGACTGCCCGGCGCAATCTTGTCGAGCAGCAGCGCGGATTGCCGCTCACGCGCCTGCCGCGGGGACGTTTTCGTTGATCGCGCGTTCAGCGGCAGGTTGACCAGTTGCAGGTCGATTTCGCGCGGGAGTCGCCTGGCGTAATCGTCACAGGCGGTGTCCACCCAGGCCGGCAGTTTCTGCGCAACGCTCAGGATTCTGATTTTCACGCTACTCCGACTGCAGTTCTTCGCCCCAGAGCTTTTCCAGTTCGTAGTACTGGCGCACGTCCGGCAGCATGACATGGACAATGGCATCGCCGAGATCGATCAATACCCATTCGCCGACGTCGTCACCCTCGACCCCCGGGGCCGGCAGGCCGGCCTGATCGGCCGCCTCGATTACGGCAGACGCGATCGCGCTGACGTGGCGCGAGGACGTGCCGCTGGCAATGATCATGTAGTCGGTAAAACTGGCCCGGTCGCGCACGTCCAGCGCGACGACCTGGTTGGCTTTCAATTCATCCAGCGCCTGTAACGCGAGCTTGCGCGTCGCTTCGGACTGGAGTTGAGCTGGTTGCGCTTTAGTCACTTGAGTTCCGGTATAGACGATGTTGTCCGATGTAGCCGGCGACCGCGGCCGGCAGGCAGTCCCGGGGTACCTCTCCCCGGGCCAGCTCGGCGCGCACCGCGCTCGACGAACAGTAGTTGGGTTCGATTTCGAGCAGTAAAACGAAGCCGGCGTCGCGGTCGCGCAGCCGCTCTGGTTCGGTTATCCGGTTAGCCATGCAGACTTCGGGATCGGGCGGCTGCCCGGGTCGGTGGCAAACCACGAGGTGGGCGAGAGTCAGTATTTCCCCGGGCGATTCCCAGTCGGCAAAGCCGTTGAACGCGTCGCTACCCATGATGAACAGCAGACTGCCCTTTATCTCCCGGCGCAGTCTGCGCAGGCTGTCGACACTGAAGGATAATCCCCCCCGCTCGAGTTCCAGCGGGTTTAACTCGAGCCCGGCGCGACCGGCAATCGCAAGTTCGATCATGGCGCGGCGATGCGGCGCATCGACCGTCGGCTTTGCGCGGTGTACCGGTGCCGCACAGGGCATCAACTGCACCCGCTCGGGCTGCAGGCGAACAAGCACCTGGGTGGCAACGTGCAAATGCCCGTTGTGGATTGGGTCGAAAGTACCGCCCAGGATTCCGATCATGCTCAACTGCGGGTATGTCCGTCCCCGAAGACGACATATTTTTGCGAAGTCAGGCCCTCGAGGCCGACCGGACCGCGCGCATGCAGCTTGTCCGTGCTGATGCCGATTTCGGCACCGAGGCCATACTCGAAACCGTCGGCGAAACCGGTGGACGCGTTGACCATGACCGAGCTCGAATCGACGCGCTGCAGGAAGCTGCGGATATGCGAGAAATTTTCGCTGACGATGGCGTCGGTGTGTGCCGAACCGTAAAAATTGATGTGTTCGATTGCCTGCTCGAGTCCGTCGACGATCCTGACCGCGAGCACCGGCGCGAGATACTCGCTGTACCAGTCCTCTTCGCTGGCGACAGCGAAACGTTCCGGGTCCAGGGCACGGCAGCGCTCGCAACCGCGCAACTCGACGCCCTGGTCCGCCAGCGCGGAGACAATGGCGGGCAGCACGTCGGTGGCGATCGATTGTGCCACGAGCAGCGTTTCCATCGCGTTACAGACCCCGTAGCGCCGGGTTTTCGCATTGACCGCAATGTCGATCGCCTTGCGCGGATCGGCCTGGGCGTCGATATAAACGTGACAAACGCCATCGAGATGCTTGATCACCGGAATCGACGATTCGCCGGCAATCCGCTCGATCAGGGATTTTCCGCCACGCGGAATGATCACGTCGATGCAATCGTGCATCGCCAGCATCATGCCGACCGCGGCCCGATCGGTAGTATTGATGACCTGCACCGCGGTTTCGCTCATCCCGGACTCGCGCAAACCTTGCTGGATGCACTGATAGATCGCCTGGTTCGAGTGCAGCGCTTCCCTGCCGCCGCGCAACAGGCTCGCATTGCCGGATTTCAGGCACAGTGCGGCAGCGTCGACGGTTACGTTGGGACGCGATTCGTAAATGATTCCGATGACGCCGAGCGGAACGCGCATCTTGCCCACCTGGATGCCCGACGGGCGGTAGCGCAGATCGGTGATTTCACCCACCGGGTCGGCGAGACCGGCAACCTGGCGCAAACCCTCGATCATCGCGTCGATGCGCGCCGGATTCAGCTCGAGGCGCTCCAGCATTGCCGGGCCGATTTTAGCGTCCGCCGCGGCGTCGAGATCCTTGCGATTCTGCGCCAAAACGAAATCGCGGCGCTGGTCCAGCACGCTTGCGATCTGCAGCAGCGCGGCGTTTTTCAGTTCAGGAGCCGCGGTGACCAGTTCAGCCGCAGCGGCGCGCGCGGCCAGCCCGAGGCCGTCCATATACTGCTGCAGCTCGGAATTTTTTTCGTCAGGTAAGGCTACGCTCATGTTCGATTCCATCAATGCCACTGAAGCCGGCCACCAGCGCGGTGATTTCGAACCAGTCCGGGTCCGGAAACCCGCTATCCTGCTGACCTTTTCCAAGGCGATCTAATTTAGCACAGCTTTGCAATAAACGCTCAATCTGCGACTCGCCGAGGCGCGCCAGTGCGGCCTGGTAGAGACGCTGCTTGCTACGCCAGATGCGCAACTGCTGCCAGCTGCGATCGCTGATCCCGCCCTGCTTTTGCGCGCGCTTGAGCTGATCGAGCTGTTCCAGCGCCGCCTGGATCACCCAGCGCAGCTGCGCCGTGGCATAACCCTCGGCGCGGAGGCTGCGCAGGATTTTCAGCGCCCGCCTGGCGTTACCCCCGAGACAGGCATCGACCAGGATGAAATGACTGTAACGCGCCGACTGCGCGACCGAGGCCTCGATGGTGTCGAAATCAGGGTTCGGGTGATCGCTGAAGCGCAGCGACAATTTTTCCAGGTCCTGGTCCGCCGCGAGCAGGTTGCCCTCGGTGCGCTCGGCGAGAAACTGCGCCGACTGCAGATCGATGGTCAGGCCCTTGCTTCGCGCCCGCTGCTGTATCCATTCGGCTAGCTGGTTGTCGTAAATCGGCTTCAGCTCGACGATCTCGCCGGCACGCTGCAGCGCCTTGAACCAGGCAGCATTGCGTGCCTGGCGATCCAGTTGCGGCACGACGAAGATATACACGTCGTCAGCGGGCGGATCCTCGCAAAGCGCCTGGATGAATTTGCCGCCGGCGACGCCCGGCTTGCCATTCGGCAGCGTAACGATGCGACACTTGCGGCTCGAAAACAGCGATAACATGTTGCGCTCGTCACCCAGCTCGTTCCAGTCGAAACCGGCGTCAGCCTGTAGGTTTAACAGATCTTCGAATCCGGCCTCGCGCAACGCCTGGCGCGACTGGTCGAGCCAGTCCCGCAGCAATAGCGGTTCGCTGCTGGAGAGCAGGTAAAGCGGTTTCAGGTTCTGCGTGATCCGGGCGCTGGACATGGTCGCGGAATGCTATCATAGATGCGGCCTGGCGGCGCGGGACGCCGGCAATAAAGAAGCCCCCGGCCTGGGGGCACGGGGGCGAATAAGATTACCTGCTATTTCATCCAGCAGCTTCCTGCGAGGCGTCATGCCTCGGATATGCGGAGCGATTCCGTCAGCACATCTCCCTTACCCGAATCCGTTCGGGTACGCGGCCAATTATAAGCCGCTTAACCGATGCGGGCTTGTCGAAGAAGTCTCGTTGCGCGTAGGCAAAAGCGATTTATTTTGTAGGATAATTCCTACACCATTAGATGTCACGCAGCCCGTCGGACGGTTCTATGCGAGCCGCGCGCAATCCGCCCATGATCGCGGCGTAGATCGCGATAAACAATGTCACCGCGAGCGCCCACATGAAATGCTCGAGCAACAGGAAACACAGCTTGCGGTCGAGATTCAGGCTGGGCGCAAGCACCGTATTGATCAGGTTTTCAAACACAAGGTACACCAGCACCGCGAGCAGCCAACCCAGCACCGCCGTGTAGCACGCCTGCATCACCGGAAACAGCACGATTCGACCGCTCTTGAAGCCGACCAGGCGCAATACGCTCAAATCCTTGCGCTTGCGATCGACGTTGGCCCAAAGGCTTGCGCCGAGCGAGAACGAAAACCCGATCGCGCCGACACAGGCAATGATCCAGAAGATAACGGACAGGTTTCGGTCGATGGATTGCACGGTCGTAATCTCGGCCAGGTTGGCCTTGATCCTGACGCCCTCTTTCTCCAGGTCGGTGACCAGTTTTTCGACATCGTAAATAGATCGCGCATAGAGGCGAAACGACGGGTACAGGCGCGCCCCGTTCCAGTCTATGCTGCCCGACCAGCCGAGCTCCGGTACCGCGCGACCATCCTTGAAATTTTCACTGGCGATGAGCAGGTCGAGGTGAACGAAAGCCACGTTGCGCGAGGTGACCGTCGGGCTTGCAATCTCGATGACCGCGAGCGGCAAATGTACCCGTTCGCGCTTGCCCTGGAACTGTCGCGACAGGCTGGCATCGATCTCGTCGCCGGTGTCGACCTTGAGTTTTTTCGCCGCGGCCTGGCTCAGCACCACCTGGTAATAGTCTTTCGGTGCGTTACCCAGGCCAGCCAGCAACGGATCCCCGGGGGCCGTCGCGAGCAACTCGGTCGACAGGATGCGTTTTGCCGACTTGCTTTTTAACTGGATCGTCGCGGCGAGCGCGCGGGTCTTCGGGATGATGAACTCGACGTCTTCGCGGTTACGGTAGGTATCGATCCAGGCGTCATCGTAACGCCCGCTGCCGATCGGCCGAATTTCGCGATTCGCCGGGTTCTCGACGAGTTCTTGCACCATCGTGCTGACTACGCCGAACTTGAGCCCGAATAGAATCATCATCGGCGCAAGTACCGAGGCGAGCGCGAGCACGAAGCAGCCGGACATGCGCCATTCGTGGCTGTAGTCGCGGAAACTGAGACGAATGATACTGGTGAATTGCGCCATCAGTCGGTGAACCTGGACTGGTAAACCTTGCCGTCGTCGAGCACCTCGGCCTCCTGTTTCAGCGTGCGTAAATCCATCTTGTAGACATGCGCCCAGTCGTGGCTGGCCGTGATCAGCGTAATCTTGAGCCCCTTGATCACCTCCATCACTACCGCCATGATTTTCTGCGTCGTGATCGGATCCAGCGCGGCGGTCGGCTCGTCGGCGATCAGGATCGACGGCCGGTGTGACAGGGCCCGAGCGAACGCGGCGCGCTGGCGTTCACCAGCCGACAGGTAGCCCGGCAGCTTGTCGAGCTGGCGCTGGATACCGAGCACTCGCGAGATCGATTCGATTGAATCATCATCCGGCAATTTCAGCAGACGCCGCGGTAATTCGATATTTTCACGCACGGTCAGGTAGGGCAACAGGCCGCCCGACTGCAATACGTAACCGATGTGCTGCTTGCGAATTTGCGACAGTTTGCTCTGACTGCCGCGCCGCCAGTACTGGGCAATATCGCTGCTGTCGCCGTCAACCGGATGCAGGCTAAAATCATCCGATCCATCCGGCCGAAGAATCAGCGCAAGCATATCGAGCAGTGTGCTTTTGCCACAACCACTGTGGCCGACCAGGGCAATGTTTTCCTCGGCGCTGATCTGAATCTTGGGCACCACGAGGCGGAATCCGACACCGTCGGTGACCCGCTCCTTGACCACGTTCTCCAGCGAATAGACGACGGTCACTGAGTTACGGCAACAGCTCGAGGGCGACCGGAAACACCGAGTTGCCGTTCACCGGTCCCCCCCCGGGCGTAACCCAGAGATCGGTATGGTCGTGCAATGCCTGGTAATAATTAATCTTGCTCTCCAGGCGATGCATGAATTCGATCTGCACCTTGGCCGACCACTCTTCCCAGCTTTCCAGCGTCAGGTTCATGACTTCGCCGGTATACGGCAAGTCTTCTATGTATTCGCGCATGTAGCCCATATCAGCCAGGTTCGCCCCCGCCTCCGAGGTGCTGCCAGCCACCGACGACGGATCACGACTCACGGTCGCGGCGAGGCTCTTCAGGTCATCGATAAAACTCTGCGGGCTCAGCACACCCTCTTCGGCCAGCTCGAGCACCTGCTGCATGACGTTTTTCAGATCGCTGAGCTGGTCCCGCGTCAACAGCACGCGCACGTCGACCGCGGAGCGCTCGGGATTCAGAAAATCACGGTCTACCATCCAGGCGTCGAATACCTTGGGTGGCGGTTTGCCGGATTCGTTCTGGAGGTAACGCATCCTCAGCGCGTGCCCGAGCTTGGCCACGCGGTCCTGCAGCTGCGCAAGCTGGGTCTGTTCCTGGTTTTGCTCCCGCCGCGGCAGCGGAATCGGCGGCACACCGTTGGTGGTCGCGAGGACCTGTTGCGTGATCTGGTTGGCGAGCACTTCGAGCACGTTACCGAATTCATCGACCTGGCCGAGGCTCACGCCGTAATAGAAATCGCCGATTCCGGGATAAAAAGACAATTCCTTGTACAGCGCTTCGGCTTGTTCATGCTTCGCCGCGGCCGAGGGCGTGCGCAGGTGCAGCACCCAGATCGAGATGCCCTTGTCGTAGGCAATCTGGCGCAGGGCCTGCGCGCTCAGGCGGGTATCGCCCAGCGAGTCATGGCTCTCGCGGGGCCCCGCATCAGTGATCAGCACCACGTAACGCGCATCGAACTTGTCCCAGCTCGAATCCTCGATTGCCGTTTTGATCCCGGCGTAGGCGTCTTCGCGGAAATCGCGGCTCGACACGTTGGCCGGGGTCAGGGTATTGACCCGCTGGAAAAATCGCTCGACGTTGGTGCCTTCTTCGAGCGAGACGAAGCGCTGCGTCAGGTATGCCAGTTCCGGCACCTGCTCGAGATTGTCGCGGAAAGCGGTCAGGCCGAAACTGACCTGGTTGGTCAGACCCTGCTGTTCGATCGCCGAGTAAACTTTCGCCACCGCCTCGCGGGTACGGTCGATGTACGGTCCCATCGACTGTGTCGAATCGATGACGAAATGGATCCCGCTGCGGTAGCTGCGATTGGAAGCGACGCCGGACAACTGCTCGATCTCGCTGCCGTCGACCAGCGGTACGCTGGCAATCTCGAGCAGACGTGCCTGTTCGTTGCCGAGGTAGACGTCCTCGTGCTGCTTGATCGGTACCAGGTAAAAATTGTCCCGGATTTCGAGATGCGCCTCGGGCTGAATCGCGATCACCGGCGAATCCTTCGGCGGCGCGCCCGATACCACAGCCTTGTACAGCGTCTGATAGCTGTCCTTGTCGTAATCCGTGACCATTCTTTCGAGATCGTCCTTGCTGTTGAACATCATCACGCGCTGGATATTCTGCGGATCCTTGAACGACACGGTAAGCGCCTGGTTCCAGGTGATGGCCTGGTCGCTCTTGACCCAGCCGGCACTCTTGCCGAAGCTGTCATAGCCGACCCGGATCCAGTCGCTGCCTTTTTCATAAACGTACAACACGCTGAACGGAATAATTTCAATGGACGCGGACGAATCCACCGGCTTGTCGTAGATACGCGCATCCGGGATACTCAGCACACGCTGGTAAAGCGTTTTCTTGCCCTCCATCAACAACGGCTTTTCCGCCGCGGCGAGCTGGCCCGTGAAGGTCAACGCGGCCAGCAGAATCAACAGTATCGGATTAACGAGAATGCGGTGCATCGGCTATACCTTATTGATAATTAAGGAGTAATTGGCTGGCCTCGATATTCCCGGCCGCGGCTTCGGCCTGCGCCCATTGCCGCAGCGCACTAATGCGGTCGGCCGCCGGGGCATGGCCCAGACCGGCAGCCCGCTGGTACCACTTGTAGGCCTGGATGACATCGGCGTTATCGAGCAGGGAGTTCTGCGCCTCGAAGCGCAGCGGGTCGGACATCTCCGCCATGACCATGATCGCCGGCAGATAATCCTCGCGCGCGGCGAAAAAATACAGCAGGTGGGCGTCGGCCAGACTGCCCTCCTGGAGATAACCGTCGGCGCGCGCCACCGCCTCGTCCAGCGGATAAGGCCTGCCCTGCTCGCGCAGCTGATCGATGTATTCGCGGGCACGCATGCCGGGCGGTACCAGCAGGCTGCGGTCGATGGTGCCAGCGCTATCATCCTCATCGACGACCCTTGTGGCCGTCATGGTTCCGCCGCGATCACCGCTGAGGAACACGTAGAGGATCACGGCAACAATGAAAACAGCGATCCAGATCAGGGGGTTGCGACGTGTCGCTGGGGATCCGGACTCAGTTTCAGACATGTGACATGGCGACGATTATTACTCTCCGGTACCGAATCGGGCATTGCCCTCGGGCGAATGTTCCGGGGATTATAAACGCTTGTCGCCGAGCGGTAAATTTTCGCGTGAATTTAGATGCGATTTAATTGCCGGATCAGCTGATCGAACAGCGCTCGCTGCAGGTCGCCGGCGACGTCGGCCCGTTCCTGGTTCGACGCGAGCAGGTTGTCGTCGTCGAGCCGGATGTCGGTTTGCCGGGTCAGGGTCTTGTCCGCGACCAGGGTAACGCCGGCCGTGTCGCGCAAGCTGAAACGAAGCCCGCGCGTGATGCGCTGCACCGTCTTGCCGTTGCTCGCGCTGGATACGAGATTACGATCCGGCGGCGCGAGCCAGCTGACGCTGAGCACCACGCCGGATTCGTCGTCGGCGGAAACCAGGGTTGCCCCCGCCCGCCTGAGGCGGTCGCGCAACGCCCCGGCGCGGGCCTCGCCAAAGTCCTGGGTAACCAGACGCAGCGTACTGATCGACTCGGGCAGGCTGTCGGTGCCCGCCAGCCTAAAGCCGCAGCCGCCTAACCACAGGCTCGCGCAGAGGAGCGCCAGGCCGAGCGTTCGGATCAGGTTACGCATCCCCTAGACGACGATGTTAACCAGCTTGCCCGGCACGACGATGACCTTTTTCACCGGATTGTCGCCGATGAAGCGCTGTGCCTGCTCGTTGGCCAGCGCGGCAGCCTCGCAACGCTCGCGGTCGGCATCGGCATCGACCTCGATCTTGCCGCGCAGCTTGCCGTTGACCTGGATTACCAGCTCGATCCTGTCCTGCACCAGCGCCTGCGCGTCGAACTCGGGCCAGGGATGGTCGATCAGCACGCTGTCGTGGCCGAGGTCGCGCCACAGGCGATGACAGACATGCGGGATGATCGGCGCCAGCATCAACACCATGTTGTCGAAAACTTCCTGCCGAATCGCCGCTCCGGTCGGTGAGCGGTCATCGAATCGCGCGAGGCTGTTGAGCAGCTCCATGTTGGCCGCGATCGCGGTGTTGAAAGTCAGGCGGCGAGCGAAATCGTCGCTGACCTTGCGAATGGTTTCATGCAGCTTGAGTCGCATTGCCTTTTGTGCCTCGTCGAGCGCGTCGGCATCGATTTCGGCGCGCTCCAGGCCGGCATCGATATGTTCCCTGACTGCGGTCCAGAATCGCTTGAGAAAGCGATAGGCGCCCTCGGCACCGGCGTCCGACCAGTCCAATGTTTGCTCCGGCGGCGAAGCGAACATGATAAACAGGCGCACCGTGTCGGCGCCGTAGCGATCGATCAATTCCTGCGGATCGATGGTGTTGCCCTTGGATTTGGACATCTTGCTGCCGTCTTTCAGGACCATGCCCTGGGTCAGGAGTCGCTGGAAGGGTTCGTCCGACTTGATCAGGCCCTCGTCGCGCATCAGCTTGTGATAAAAGCGCGCGTAGAGCAGGTGCAGGATTGCGTGCTCGATACCGCCGATGTACAAGTCGACTGGGGTCCAGTAATCGGCGCGCTCGTCGAGCATGGCCTGGTGCTGGTCGGCGCAGGCGAAACGCTCCTGGTACCAGGACGACTCCATGAAGGTATCGAAGGTGTCGGTTTCGCGTTCGGCCGCGCCGCCGCAACGCGGGCAGGTGGTCTGGATAAACGAATCCATTTTCTTGATCGGCGAACCGATACCCTCGAACTCGACGTCTTCCGGCAACACCACCGGCAAATCGGCCTCGGGCACCGGCAGCATGCCGCATGCTTCGCAGTGGATGACCGGGATCGGCGCGCCCCAGTAACGCTGGCGCGACACGCCCCAGTCACGCAAACGGTAATTGACCTGCCGGCTGCCCTTGCCCAGGGCTTCGATCTGGTCTGAAATTCGCTTAAACGCGGCGTCGAACTCGAGCCCGTCGAGATCGCCCGAATTACAGCTGCGCCCGTCCTTGGTGACAAAGGATCCCGCGTCGAGGTCGATCGCCGAACCGTCGGCCGGTTCGACCACCTGGCGAATTTCGATGCCGTACTTGCGCGCGAATTCCCAGTCGCGCTGATCGTGCGCCGGCACCGACATGATCGCGCCGGTGCCGTAGCCCATTAATACGAAGTTCGCGATCCAGATCGGGATCGACTCGTTATTGACCGGATTGGTCGCTTCGATGCCGAGCGGGCAGCCGAGCTTTTCCATCTTTTCCAGCGCAGCCTCCGAGGTATTGGTCTTGCGGCAGGCGTCGACGAATTTGGCAATCTCGGGGTCTTTTTCGGCGGCCTCGAGCGCGAGCGGATGCTCGGCCGCGATCGCCATGAAGGTCGCGCCGTAGAGCGTGTCCGGCCGGGTCGTGTAGATCA
>JBFGQE010000048.1:0-13516 GCA_041564355.1 Gammaproteobacteria bacterium
CGACATGGTCACCGGCGGCTCGCCGGACGAGGTCGCGATCGACTCCAACGAAGACGGCGTTATCGACGATAACGACAAGGCCACCGACACCTCGGGTAATACCGATACGATTGCCGCGATCCGCCAGGAAGGCTTCCTGCCGGAGCCGGTTTTCATCGAAGATATCGCCTACACCGCGGAAACCCCTTCCAAGGTAGCGAAACTCAAAGAAATACCAAAAGGCCGCTTCTCGTGGCAGGAGTTAATCCAATGAAAAATCTGAAAACGCAATGCGCCCGACTCCTGATCGTCTTCACCCTGCTGCTTCCGTGGGCCGCCACGGAAGCGCTGGAGACCTTCGAACAAGCTGGCGTAATCAGTTCGATCGGTTACGATAAGTTTACCCTGCGGGGAAAATCGTATCGTCTGGCACCCGGTGCCAAATTAGATAGTAAAGATCAAAGCCGGAAAAAGTTTTCCGACTTTAAAAAGGGCGATAGGATTTATTTTAAAGGCAAGGTATTAAACAACGTTCGTTACGTCGATATAATTTACTACGAAACCCCCGATGAGTCCTGATGATGAAAGCTAATACTATTTGTAATAAAGCCAGGGGCTTTAGCCTGATCGAACTCATGATCGTCGTCGCCATCGTCGGCATCCTGGGTACCGTGGCGATGGGATATTTCGGTGACAACGTGATCGCGTCGAACCGAACCGACGCACGCAAGGCGCTGTCGGAACTCGCCGGGTCGCTGGAAAAGTGCCGCAGCCTGTACGGCAGCTACAACGCCGGCAATTGCACCGTAGCCGGCACCTTTCCGGTAACCAGCGACGCGGGTTACTACTCGGTCACCGCGGCGCTGGCGCCGACCACTTTCACGCTGACCGCGAGCCCGGTCGCGGGCCAGCCACAGGTCAACGACGCGGACTGCACCACGCTGACGCTGGACAACACCGGCATCAAGGGCGCGACCGGCGCCAACACGCCGGAGTGCTGGTAGGCTAAATCCCCTCGCTCTAACCGGCGGAGTCGATTTATCGGCTTCGCCGGTTATTGATATACTCCCCTCTTTTATCCTAGTCGCAATTGCATGACCAGAAAAGCTGTCGCGCTGATTTCCGGCGGACTCGATTCGATGCTGGCCACCCGGCTGGTACAGCAACAGGGAATCCAGGTCGAGGGGATCAACTTCTTTACCGGCTTCTGCGTGGAGGGTCATACCCACGCAATCCGCAGGAAAGACCGCAGCCGGGTCAAGCGCAACAACGCGCTCTGGGTCGCCGAACAGCTCGGCATCAAGCTGCATATCATCGACGTCGTCGACGAGTACAAGAACGTCGTGATTAATCCCAGGCACGGCTACGGTGCGAACCTGAACCCGTGCCTCGACTGCAAGATATTCATGGTGCACAAGGCACTGGACTGGATCCGGGAAAACGGTTTCGATTTTATCATTACCGGTGAGGTCGTCGGCCAGCGTCCGATGTCGCAGCGCAAGTCGACGATGCCGCTGGTGGCCGAGGAGTCCGGCGCCGAGGACCTGCTGCTGCGTCCGCTGTGCGCGAAAAAGCTGGATCCGACCCTGGCCGAGCGCGAGGGCTGGGTCGATCGCGAGCGTTTGCTCGACTTCAGCGGGCGCTCGCGCAAGCCGCAAATGGCGCTGGCGCGTGAATTCGGTTTCGAGGGCTATGCGCAGCCGGCCGGCGGCTGCTGTTTCCTGACCGACCAGAGTTACTCGGTAAAGCTCAGGGACCTGTGGGACAATCGCGGCCAGCGCGAGTACGAGCTGGACGATATCATGTTGCTCAAGGTCGGCCGGCATATTCGCCCGAGCCCCGAATTCAAGTTGATCATCGCGCGCGAGGACGGCGAAAATAATTTCCTGCACGGCTATAAGCGCCAGTTTCAGAGTATTAGCACGCTGAGTCATCCCGGCCCGCTGGCGCTGGTCGAGGGTGCGCGGCTTGACGCCCGTCAGCTCGAGCTCGCCTGCGCGATCACCGCGCGCTTCAGCAAGGGACGCGACGCCGACTCGGTCGAGTTGCTCTACAGCGATCACGGCGGGGATTCACAAACCCTGCGGGTCAGACCGCTGACCCCGAAGCAAATCCGGCGCGACTGGATTATCGCATGAGCGGCAGTACCGAGCTCGACGCGCGCCGATTACTGTGCCCGATGCCGGTCATCCGCCTGCAGGACCAGATCAATCGCGAAACTGCCGGCGCTCGCGTGCGGATTACCTGCACCGATCCGGGCACGCTGAACGACATTCCCGCGTGGTGTCGTATCAACGGTCACAGCGTCGTCGAGATTAGCGAGCAGGATCGGGAAATCGTTTTCGTCGTCGAAAAAAGCGCCGCCGATGACTGACCAGCGCTACCGCACGACGCGGCGGGTCACGCAGGTCGGCGCGGGGGTCAATTGCCTGCTCGCCTGCCTGCAGATCAGTTTCGGCCTGATCGGCAAGTCCCAGGCCCTGGTGGCCGACGGAATCCACACGCTGTCCGACCTCGCTACCG
The DNA here is from genome assembly GCA_041564355.1 of Gammaproteobacteria bacterium. GTDB lineage: Bacteria > Pseudomonadota > Gammaproteobacteria. The sequence goes on from JBFGQE010000048.1 coordinate 2,503, forward strand.
ATTTCATCGTGCTCTATGCGGCCAAGCGCGCGTCACGCGAAGCCGACGAGGAACACCCCTACGGTCACGGCCGCATCGAGACGCTCGCGTCGATGCTGCTCGGCGGGCTGCTCGCGCTGGTCGGCGTCGGTATCGGCATTCGCGGCTTGGAGAGCATGTTCGACCCGGTGCAAGTCGATCCGCAGCCGATCACGCTCGTCTTCGCAATGCTCGCGATCCTGTCCAAGGAAGGGCTTTATCGCTACACGCTGCGCGCCGCACGCAGGGTGCACTCGCGGATGCTGGAAGCCAACGCCTGGCATCACCGTTCCGACGCGCTGTCGTCGATCGTCGTGGTCGCCGGGATTAGCGCGCAGCTGCTCGGCGTACCGCACATGGACGCCGGCGCCGCGATCATCGTCGCCGGCATGATCATGCTGATGGGATTTCGGCTGTCGCGCGGCGCGTTACAGGAGCTAATCGATACCAGCCTCGACACCGAGCTGGTCGAGGACATTCGTCAGGCGATGCTCGAACATTCCAGCGTGACCGGGATTCATAACCTGCGTTCGCGCTCGATGGGCGGTCTCGGCTATATCGACGCGCATATCGAGGTCGATTCCGACCTGACCGTGTCCGAGGCACATTTCATCGCGCACAAGATGGAACAACTGGTGAAACGCAAGTTCCCGGAAATTACCGACGCGCAGTTCCATATCGACCCGCTGGACGACGCCATCAAGGATTCGGTGCTGGCGGCCCTGCCCGCGCGCAAGCAGATCGAGGAAGACCTGTCCCGGGCCTGGGCGGGGAACGCGGCAGGCGCGCGGGTGACGCAGGTCAAGCTGCATTACCTCGACCACCTGATCGAAATCGACCTCGTGCTGCCGCTGGAATTTAGCCAAGCCGAGCATGCCGCCAGCATCGGCGAGCTGCGGCAAGCGACCTCGGGTCTCGAGTACGTGGGTAAGGTAAACCTGTATTACACGGCCTAAATGCATCTTTTTGGTGCATTTTTATTCCTCGCAGCGTAAAATTCGCCCGAATTGCACGATAAGTTGGCATCACGGCAATTATCGGTACAATCCCAGCTGTTTTTTCCCCCGATTCTGGAGATTTAAATCATGTCTGCTGCTGATGTGTTGAACAAGATTAACGAGTACGGCGTCAAATTCGTCGATTTCCGCTTTACCGATACCAAGGGGAAAGAGCAGCACGTCTCGGTCCCGGCCTCGGTGCTCGAAGAGGAAACCTTCACCGAGGGCAAGATGTTCGACGGTTCTTCCGTCGCCGGCTGGAAAGGCATTAACGAGTCGGACATGATCCTGATGCCCGACGCGGCCACCGCGACGCTCGACCCGTTTACCGACGAACCGACGATCAATATCACCTGTAACGTGGTCGAGCCGGCCACCGGCGAAGGCTACGAGCGCGACCCGCGGTCGATTGCCGACCGCGCCGAGGCTTATCTCAAGGCCTCCGGCATCGCCGATACCGCCTACTTCGGCCCGGAAAATGAATTTTTCGTTTTCGACGACGTCAAGTGGTCTACCGAAATGGGCCATTGCTCGTACCAGATCGATTCCGAGGAAGCGGCCTGGAGCTCGATCAAGATCTACGAAGACGGCAATATCGGTCACCGTCCCGGCGTCAAGGGCGGCTATTTCCCGGTGCCGCCGGTCGACTCGCTGCACGACATTCGCGGCGCGATGTGTCTCGCGATGGAAGAGATGGGTCTCAAGGTCGAAGTTCATCACCACGAGGTCGCGACCGCGGGCCAGTGCGAGATCGGCGTCGCCTTCAACACGCTGGTGCGCAAGGCCGACGAGGTGCAGGTGCTCAAGTACTGCGTGCACAACGTCGCCCACAGCTACGGCAAGACCGCGACCTTCATGCCCAAGCCGCTGGTCGGCGATAACGGCAACGGCATGCACGTGCACATGTCGCTGGCGAAAGACGGGGTCAACCTGTTTACCGGTGACGGTTACGGCGGACTGTCCGATACCGCGCTGTACTACATCGGCGGCGTGATCAAGCACGCGCGCGCGATCAACGCGTTTGCCAACGCCGCGACCAACAGTTACAAGCGGCTCGTGCCCGGGTTCGAAGCGCCGGTCATGCTCGCCTATTCGGCGCGCAATCGCTCCGCGTCGGTGCGTATTCCGTTCGTCAGCAACCCCAAGGCACGCCGTATCGAGGTGCGTTTTCCGGATTCGACCGCGAACCCTTACCTCGCCTTCAGCGCGTTGCTGATGGCCGGTCTCGATGGCATTCAAAACCAGATCCATCCGGGCGAAGCGATGGACAAGGATTTGTACGACCTCCCGCCCGAGGAAGAGGCTGAAATTCCCCAGGTCGCGTTCTCCCTGGAGCAGGCGCTCGAGGCCCTGGACCAGGACCGCGGATTCCTCAAGGCTGGCGGCGTGTTCACCGACGACGTGATCGACGGTTACATAGACCTCAAGGACGAGGAAGTGCAGCGCCTGCGCCTCGCGACCAACCCGGTCGAGTTCGACATGTACTACAGCGTGTAACGAGGGCGCTTGCAAGGAACCACGAAAAAGGCCCCGTCCCCGGGGCCTTTTTTATCCGCAAAACGTGAGCCTGTCGAGTATGTCCTCATCCGCCGCAGCCAATCTGCATCCATTCGATCTCGCTACGCGTATCCTCGAAACGCTGAACGTATCGATTCTGTGTCTGGACGCAAAACGGCAGGTGAGCTACGCCAACGCGAGCGCCGAATCCCTGTTCGGGCACAGCGCCGCACGGCTATGCGGCCGCCCGTTCGAGAGCCTGCTGAGCCAAGTCGAACATTCCTCGATTCTGGATGGATTGAATCGCGCGACCTCGTCATTCACCGAGCGCGAGGCGGTCATCACGCTGGCCGGGGGCCGCGCCATTGTCGCCGATTACAGTATTTACCCGTTTGCCGACGAGCCTGGCGACGCAGAACTGTTGATCGAGATCAGGCAACTGGAGCGTCACGCGCAATTCGCGCGTGAAGAGTTGAACCAGCTACAGCAACAGGCCACGCAACAACTTTCGCGCGGTCTCGCGCACGAAATCAACAACCCGCTAGGCGGTATCCGCGGCGCGGCCCAACTGCTGCAACGCGAGCTGGACAGCCCGCTTCTGGCCGAATACACCGAGGTCATTGTAAGCGAAGTCGACCGACTGCAGACGCTGATCAGCGGCATCCTCGGCCCGGGTAGCAAATCGCGCATGGAAAAGGTCAATATTTTCGAGGTGCTCGAGCATATCTGCAAGATCATCATGGCCGCCGAGCCCGAGCGCATTCGGGTGCATCGGGACTACGATCCGAGCATACCCGAACTCGACGCCGACCGAGACCTGCTGATCCAGGCCTTTCTGAACATAGCGCGCAATGCGGTGCAGGCGATCGACGGGACCGGTGAGATTACCTTTCGCACCCGCGTCGATCGGCAGTTCACGATCGGCCAGGTTACTCATCCGCTGGTCTTGCAGGTCGATATCATCGATACCGGGCGGGGCGTCGCGCACGAGCTGAGCGAAACCATCTTTCTGCCGATGATCACCGACAAGCCCGATGGCAGCGGTCTCGGTTTGCCGATCACGCAGGAAATCATTTCCCGCCACGGCGGCACGATCCAGCTCGAAAGCTCGCCCGCGGGCACCATTTTCCGCAGCATACTACCCCTGGAGTCCACATGAATGCATCCCTCGCCGAATCACCCGCGATGATCTGGATAATCGATGACGATCAATCGATGCGCTGGGTGCTCGAAAAGACCTTGACCAGCAACGGTTACCGGGTCAATTCTTTCGAGTCCGGCTCGGTCGCGCTGGCCCAGTTTCGCCGCACCGGTATTTCCGACCTCCCGCGGCTGGTGATTACCGACGTGCGCATGCCGGGGATCAACGGCTTCGAGCTGCTCAAGCAAATCAAGCACGCCTCGCCGCAAACGCCGATCATCGTGATGACTGCCTATACCGATCTCGAGACCACGGTGCAGGCATTCGAGGAAGGTGCGTTCGAGTACTTGACGAAGCCGTTCGATATCGACGATGCGCTGGCGCTGGTCGCGCGAGCCTGCGCCCGTGCAGCCGAAGAAACGGTAAGCGGTGCGGATTCGATTGCCGAGGAAGCCGGCGACTGGCAGGCGCCGCTGCGGCGCTGGGCGCAGCAACAGCTCGCGCGCGGCGAAACCGATATTCTCAAGCACGCGGCGCGGGCTTTCGAGAAAACCCTGCTGGACTGTGCGCTCGAGGCGACCCGTGGGCGCAAGCAGGACGCGGCAAGGCTGCTCGGCTGGGGGCGCAACACGCTGACGCGCAAACTCAAGGAATTGAGTTAGGGGAATTAAGGGGACAGTATACTTAATTCACGGGTGAATTAAGTATACTGTCCCCGAAATTAGGGGGTTTCTGCAATACAGCGCATGTAAGCCGCTTCGAGCGAGGATTCGCCGTAGGTCCGCATGCAGTCTTCCGGCGTCCCCTGGTACTTCATTTCCCCGTCATGCAAGATGCCGAACTGGTCGCAGAGATCCTCGGCATCGGCGAGCATATGCGTACTGTAGAGGATGGTGCGGCCACGTTCGCGCTCATCGCGCATCACCTGCTTGAAATGATATCGAGCCCGCGGATCGAGGCCGCTGAGCGGCTCATCGAGAATAACCAACGGACTATCCAGCATGAAACAACTGACCAGACCGAGCTTTTGCACCATTCCTTTGGAATAGCCGCCGACGCGATCATCCAGGCGATCAGGCGGAAAATCGAGACGCTCGGCGAGCTCTTCGAGCCTTTCCCTGTCCAGCCTCTGATGATAAACCGCGGCGATAAAATCCAGGTACTGGCGCCCGCTGATATTCTTTTTGACGTCGAACTTTTCCGGCAGATAGGCCAGTTCCCTGCGGCATTCGCGGTTCTTGTTATCGCGGTCGAAAATCCGAATCTCACCGCCCGGTCCCGGCCGGATCAAATCCAGGATCAGCTTGATCAGAGTCGATTTGCCAGCGCCGTTGACGCCGGCTATGGCGTAATACTCAGCTTCGTTGACGCCGAGACTCAGTGTTTTCAGAATCTGCAGCTTCGCGACTGAATAACTGACATTAGAAACTATGAGCGCGTGAGACATACAAACGATAATGGCCTGCCATGATGGCAGGCCATTCTCGCAAATCGCACAACCAGGTTACAAACGAAACGCCATGAAATATCTCAGGTTATCAGCGTACGAGAGTTCACCACTGGCGGCTGATCCATCCATATCGGCTACGGTCGTGTCCGACTGAATTCGGCCGCTTTGCGGCAGACCGTCGTCGAGGCGAGCCTCTAAAATCTTGGCAATCGGGCCCTCGATCGAACCGAATATGGTGACATGACCGGCGATCAACAACGAACCGTCGCGCAGGCCGATGTTACCGCCATAGGCGTTGGTCGGTTGTGTATCGTCAAGGCCAGCACCCGGAATCAGGCCGGCAGCACGCAAATGCCGCCAGAAATTAGCCGTCTCTTTATCTGGATCGGCCGCAGCCAAATTGCCAACCCATGGGCCCTCGATACTGCCATTACTGTTACCATTGATATTTGGTGTGGCGGCAAAAAGTGTAAATCGGCCATTCGCTCCACCGGCAGCGTCGTCGTCACCTGGTAGCTGCAGGTAACGATCCTGGTAAGAAAACATTGCCGCGGCGATACCGGCATTGTCGCTCTCGACCCGCTTGAGCTTAGCATTGGTGATCATTTCCTGACCTTTCAAAACACCGCCGATCAGCAGGCCTACGATAACCAGAACGATTGCGATTTCTACTAGCGTGAAACCTTTTTGCTTTGTTAACTGCATGGAATTCTCCAATATTTTCGATTGTATCTGGAATATTTAAAGCATTTAGCATGCCAACATAAAAAAATACTTGTAAATCTGCAATAAATGTCGGTAAGACTTATAATTCCGATGCCGACTGTTGAGATTCGAACAGCTTTTGTTGGAAATCAGACAACTTTTCCTTGAGAAATTTCCGTTCATCGGGGTCCTTGATCGATCCCGATTGCAGCAGCGCCTGGATGATCGCTATGGCGGATTCGAATTCGTTAAGATCGGCGAGTAGCAGGAACTGGAAATCGCGTGCCCAGTGGGGCATATTTACCTCGGCCGGCGTGGCTGCAAGTTTATCTGCAAACCGCAACGCTAATTCGAGATCGTTCAGCTTGTGCTTGGCGATCAGACAGGCCTCGGTCAGCCGACGCCAGTGCAGCTGCGGATTATCGTCGAAACGGCGCTCGATATAGTCCAGGATCAGGCGCAGGCGCCGCTCATCGTTGGTCTGGGTATAAATTCGCGACGCCAGCAGCATCGGGTACTCGATAGTACCGCTGATATCCGAAATGGTGTCCATCCAGCGCACCAGCAAATCATAGTCGATCAAGCTGTAGCGGAAATGCTGTCCGGCCTGATTGTCGTGAAGTTGCAGATTGATCGACAATAGATAACCCAATAATTCTTCCGAACCCATAGCCACGGCGCGGTATGAGTCGCCCGCCAGGGGCTTGCTCAGCGGCCGATACTTTGCCACAGCCTGCTGCTGCGCCAGGTTGTGATATATAACCTGGGCAGTGAAGGTCAATACGAACCCGACCAACAGAAGTAACGGTAGCTGCCGGATCGGTCTCTCGCCGCGTCGCATCAGATGTTGAATTCCTTACGGTAAAAATCGACCAGGCTGACCAGCAGAATAAACAGGCTGTACACCACGGTCGCGAGCAGCTGGTCGCCGAGCACGCCGAGCGGAGCCTCGAGACCGAAAAAAATATCGTTCTCAGCAAAGGCTTCGGTGCCCGGGACGACGTACAGGATCGTGTTGACGATAAATTCCACTGCGCGGCTGGTGAAGCTGCCTTCGGCCATTTTCACCGACTCCACGACCATCAGCGAAATCAGACCGGACAGCTTGGCAAGCAGGTAAATCGAGAGCGCGAAAAACACCGCCTGCGGTATTTTTTCGAGACTCAGAATGGCCAACAACCCGAGCAAGCCGAGTAGAAAAAACTCGAGCCACAGGGCGGCGAACCAATAGAGCGCTGCATCGGCCGTGCCGTAAAACCAGGCCAGCAGTGCCGCCGGCAACGCCAGCATCGCGCTCAAGCTCGTGATCACCATGACCTGCGCGGCAATATATTGCCAGCGGGCCAGCGGCATAGTGAGTAGGCGCTCGAACTGGCGATACTCGTAGTCGTCGGCGACGCTGTTAGCGATCATCAGCAACAGGAACAGGGCCAGAGTATAGCGCATGAAATCGGCGACGAATGCGGCAACTATGGCCTGCCCGTTGATAATCGCGAGCTCAGCCAAAAAACTAGCCGCCAGCACAGCGACCAGGATCAGCACAGCCACCAGCACGACAAAACGATGACTCAGAATTCCAAGCATGAGATAACGGAAGAGTGCTATAGTCTGTACAGTCATATGAATGTTAGGAAAACTGGTTAAAGTAAAATCGCTTTTGCAATTTGGCCAGCAAATCCTGGCCTCGATCCTGCTGCTCTATCATTTTATCATCTGGGCAGTCGACGACCGCTTGCTGCAGCTTTCGCTGTCGTTCATATTGTATGGCCTATTCCTGCTCTGGCAACCTCTGTGGAGCAAGGATGCGCGTATCAACAGCCTGCGAGTGGTGCTGGTCGCGGCGGTCTTTTTGCTGATCAACTATCGCTTCCCCAACGAATCGCTGGCGTTCTTCGGCCTCATTGTTTCGGGACTCATCGGTAGTCGCCTACTGAGTCAGACCGCGTTCCGTTCATTCGATCTGCTGGCACTGTTGATCATTACGCTGGAAATGGCGGTGGGCCTGATTCCGGATACCTTCCGCCAGATCGAGCTTCCGCCACTGTTCGCCGAATACATGCAGACCGTCATCCTGGTGCCGGTGCTGCTGTTTTATTTCGCACCCAACCCGGATCACCAGACCCAGGGCCGCAGCCAGGTGGACCTGATGCACGGACTGCTTGCGGCGACGCTGTTGTTTATCGTGTTACTGGGCGGAATCGTCATTAACCTCCTCTATGGCGTCGAATATATCGACGGACTGCTATTGACCGTATTTATCGTCGCGACGCTGACTATCGGCATCAGCTGGTTCTGGAACCCCGGCGTCGGTTACTCCGGCATCGGCGTGCTGTGGAACCGCTACGCGATGACCATCGGTGGGCCGTTCGAAAACTGGATCAATACGCTGACCACGCTGATCGAGGAGCGTTTTCTGACCCCGAACGAATTTCTCGAGGCTGCCTGCGAGCGCCTCGTCGAAAACGACTGGCTGAATGCAATCGAGTGGCAATTTGAAAATTACAAGATCAGCGCCGGCGAAAAATCCGGTCCAAGGCTCGAGCACCGCTTTGACGACAAGCTCAACGTGTTGCTGTACTTCAAGGCCGACCCGGGCACCGCGCTGGAGCAGCATACGATCCTGTTGATCCGCATGGCTTACCAGTTTTATTTGGCTAAGCTCAACCAGGAAAAGATTCGCGCACAGGAGCACTTCGCGACGATCCATCATACCGGCGCGCGCTTGACCCATGACATCAAGAACATCCTGCAATCGATCAAGACCTCGCTCGACATTCTCGACATGGAGAAAGAAGACCCTGGATCGCAACAATTGCTGCAGACCAACCTCCGGCAGATCGGCGAACGCCTGGAGAGCACGCTCAACAAGCTCAAGGCGCCGCGGCTGAACACGCAGATCAATTTCGTCGATTGCGAGAAGTGGATGGCAAGACTCAGCGAGCAGTATGCCAGCAACGCGCGCCTCGAATTTCATTCCGATATCGAAAACAACGTCGTCCTGCCGCTGGACCTGTTCGACAGCGTGATCGACAACCTGATCAACAACGCGCTGAAAAAGCCGTCGGCCAGCCGCATCGAGGTGCGCCTGCTGTCAAGCAACGAGGTGATCCTGCTATCGGTTTGCGACAATGGCGACGCGCTTGAATCTGAAATCGAAAAGAGCCTGTTTACCCAGCCGGTTTCTTCAGGCAGCGGCATGGGCATCGGCCTGTACCAGGCGGCGATCATGGCGACCGCATTCAATTTCGAGCTCGAGCTTAGCCAGAACGAGGCAGGACGGGTCTGCTTCAATCTGTTTCAGCAGATGTCGGAGTAGGCCGGTAAAAAAATTCAGGGAAGCTGTTCGGCCAGAATCATTCTCGAGAACAGCAGATTGGCGGGAAGCCACTTGACGACATCGTCGAACTCGGTGCCGGCGTTATCGCTCTGGCCCGCATAGACGTATACCTTGTCGTTGGTGCCAATGTGGAAATCGTCGAGATTCTCCTGCTGGATATTCGACGTGCCCGCCAGGTCGTTATCCTTGCCCAGCGAAATTACCACGGCGGCGACATTGGGCATGACTTCGTTACTTCCGGCCGCGGTACAGTCCGCGTCGTTACCGAGCGCCGGGCTATCGTCACAGATAAACAGGTCCGGTACCACGTTGGCGATACCCTCGTCGCGAATACCGTTGGCGGTTACCAGGTCGAAATCACCGTTGGGCGCGGTATCGATCGGCGACACCGCGTATCTGTATCCTGCTACCCACGGGTCGAGCAGCACCCCGTTGGCATCGTAATCACCCACGATGCCCAGCGACCGTCCGGGTAAAAAGCCAAAATAGGCTTCACAGTCGTTGACGCCGTTTCTGTCTTCCTGGCCGTCAATCACGCCTGGCCCGGCCGAAGTGTCCGGACAGGGCAGGCGGCCATTGACCTGCGCGAACGCGATCAGGTGCTCGATGGCGGCATCAATCTCGCTTTTGGCCTGGCGGTACTGCTTCAACTCCTGCTGCATCGGGAACAGCGCCACGGTGTAACCGAGCAGAATCGCGACGATCAGCAACACGATCGCGATCTCGATCAGGGTGAAACCGCGTTGCGATAATCTCGTCGGCTTCGGCATCATTGCAGCAACATCACCCGGTCGTTACCGGCGCGACGATCGTAAATCAAATTGGCGGTATCGTTTTCCGCTTCGAACTGAGCCTCGAGATCATCCAGAAATCCGGCCGCGCCATCGTCGACCAGGTTGTCGATCTCCCCCGCGATCACAAGCAGGGATATTTTGTCGTTATTCGGAAGCACGAGATTATTGACGACGAGGCAACCGTTGACCGTGCAGTCAGCGTTGTTGCCGTCCGGCGCGTAGTCTTCGGCAATCGCAAGTTGCACGCTGTGATGCCAGTCGTTGTCGAGCGCCCAGGCCGGCAGCTCGGGATAATAAATCATGCGCACGGTCAGGCGATCGGCGCCGTCGAAAATAAGGTTGCCGGAACTCTGGATATCGAAATTGTCCTGGAAATCCTGGTCGTACTCTTGGAACACGGTCAGGTACCCCGTATTATTATTGTATCCCCGGTGGACATAGGCATTGACGCCCGCCGCGGGCGGATCGTAAGTCATCGCCGGCGGTACGCCCGGAAGCGGAACCAGGTCGGCGTCGAGAAACTCGAACGGGTCGTCAGGCGACGCATAGGTCACGGTAACGCGCCGCACCTGCAGCCAGACATCACTCGAGGTGCTGGCGGGGCCTTTCCAGTTTCCCGAAATATCCAGGTTGCAGTCTTCCTCGGTTCCCGTCGTGCCGGGACACAAAGACCAGTTGCCGTCCATCGCCAGCGTTGGCGTTTGCGACGGGTGACCGTCCCAGTAGTAATAGGTGCGGGCGAATGGCGGCGAAAACGGCGTCACCAGATCGCCCGCCGCGTCGAAGAAAATGTCGGGTGCTGCCGAGGCGGGGATCGTTTCGTTGACCGTGAGATCATCGATGTTCAGCCTCAGGCGCAAACTGCTGATAATCGGCTGGGTCGCCACGCCGTTGGTATTGCTGAAATAGTCGCCGAAAATAGTCGGCATCCGGCCTTTGAATGAATTGATGTCCGCATCGAATCGCGTCAGAAAGTTGGTGGTCGCGTAATCGTCCAGCCACGGGTAACGGCCTCCGGTATTAAGGCGATACGCCGCAAGCGCGTCGCGATAAGTTTCGAGCACTTTCTTTCCC
>JBFGQE010000049.1:0-13446 GCA_041564355.1 Gammaproteobacteria bacterium
CGGATATAGGTGTCCTGCAGGTCGACCGCGACCATGACCCGCTCCCAGGCCTTGATATTGTCGGTGCCGCGGGAGCGGAGACGCGCCTGGTCGCCATCGTCGAGCTGCACCTTCATCGCCAGCGCGATGCTGCGGGTGATTTCGTCCTGCACCGCGAACAGGTCGTCGAGCTCGCGGTCGAAACGATCGCTCCAGCAGATCTGCCCGCTATGCGCGTCGATCAGCTCCGCGCTGACGCGAATTCGCTCGCCGCTCTTGCGCACGCTGCCCTCGAGGATATAGCGCACTCCCTGCTGCTCGGCGATGTCGGCGATCGGCGGCTTTTCGGTCCTGTACATCGCGGTGGAGTAGCGCGAGATCGTGCGAATATGCCGGAACTTCGACAGCGTCTCGACAATGTCGGTGGTGATGCCCTCGCTGAAATATTCCTGCTCCGGGTCCCCGCTCAGGTTTTCGAACGGCAGTACGGCGATCGACGGCATCTTTTCTTCTTTGTCAGCAGAATCGTCGCACAAGCCAGCCTGGAGTAACTGGTCGAAAAATTTTTCCGCGTCTTCAGGATGCGCGTGGTAAGAATTTTTTAGCCAGTGCTCGCGCCATTCGTCAATGCTCCTGGGGAAGCGCGACATCTGTTGCCGGGTCATCTCGAGGTAACGCTGCATTTCCGCATGAGCCTCGTCGAGCAGGCCCATTCCAAGGAAACAGACTGCCACCATCGCATGTATCGTCGGCGGCGCATGCGCGATCGAACGGTAAATCCTGATCGCCTTTTCGAATTGCCCTGTTACACGGTAGGCGTCGCCTGCAACCCAGTTGGTGGCGACAGCGTAGGGATCGAGCTGCAGACAGATATCCGCGTACTTGAGTGCCTCGTCCGCGCGCCTGGCGAAATTGAGCAGGTCGGCCTTGGCAGCGTAACCCTCGACCATGGTCGGATTCAGCTCGATTGCGCGATCGGCATGATACTCGGCCTGTTCGTATCGGCCGAGATAATGCAGGTGCTCGGCGAAAAATGCGTGCGCCTGGGCATTGTCCGGGTCGATATTGAGCGCCTTGTCAAAGCACTCGCGCTCGAGCTTGAGAACTCGTTCCAGGTCATCGCTCCAGCCCTCCAGCCGATCCATACCATAGGTCGTGGCCAGGCTCGTATAGGCGTAGGAATTTTCGGGATCAATGGCGAGACATTTGCGAATCTGCGCACGCGCTTCCTTCATGTCCTCAACCGTGAACTTGCCGATGTGATACAACCCGCGCATCAGGTAGTCGTAGCTCTTCAGATCTTTGGCCGGCTTGCGCACTGCGGACTGCTGGATCTGGTGCCCGAGGCGACCGCTGATAGTGCTGGCCAGCGAGCGGCTCAGCTCTTGTTCGAGATCGAAGATGTCTTCGAGTTTTTCGTCGTACTGGTGCCCCCAGAGCTGATTGCCGCTAGCGGCTTCGATCAGCTGCACGCTCAGGCGAATCCGCGCCCCCGACTTGCGAATGCTTCCCTCGACGAGGTAGTCGGCGTCGAGTGTTTGCGCGATTTGTTGCGACGACAGGTTGCTCGATTTGAATGCGAAGCTGGAGTTTTGCGATTTAACCTGCAGCCCCTTGAACAGGCCAAGGCTCAGGATCACGCTCGCCGTGATTCCGTCGCTAAAGTATTCCTGTTCCGGGTCACCGGATAAGTTGCCGAACGGCAGCACCGCGATCGACGGCATATCGCTGGAATCGATTGGGCTGACGGATCGTGACAACGTGTCTTCCAGGCCCGCCTGGACCAGGCATTCGATAATGTGATCGTTTTTTGCGGGATCGGCAAAGGGGGCATTGTCTCGATAGTAGTCGCGCCAGGCCTCGATCGACTCCGGTACCGACGGCATGTTATCGCGGCAGAATTGCATTAAATCGTCCAGCGCGCGGCGCGCGTCACCTAGCCGCCCAAGCCGAACGTTGGCGGCGACCCGGTAAATCTGGATGAAGCCCGGAGGATTGTCGATGTCGTCGATATTCGCCAGACAGTCCTCGAAGCGATCGCAGAAATAAAGACACTCCGATCGAATCCACCGGGCCCATGGATGGTAGGGATCCAGCCGGAGAGCGAGTTCCGCCTGTTCCAGGCCCGCTTCGGGTTCGCCCCGAGTGCTCAGGCAAAGCGCGCGCATCGCAATGGCCTGGGTGTCGTTGGGATTGCTGTCCAGCGCGCGCTTTAGTTGCCGTTCGGCCTCGTCGAACCGATTCACGAAAATCAGATGGTTGGCGTAGGCGACCTGGATGCAGGCCGAATCGGGATCGAGCGCCACGGCCTCGAGGATATGTTGCGTGGCCAGCTCGCGGGATCGAGCGCCGTCCTCGGTCCAATGATCCATTACGCTGACGTCATGGCAGTAAAACAGGTTCGCATGCGCCCGCGCATTGTCCGGGTCCCGCGACAGGCACTGGTTGAACTCTTCAAGGGCCATGAGTACGCTATTCCGGTCACCATATCTCAGGTGATAAGCCCCGCTTAAAAGTAAATCGTAGGCTCCGAGGTCGGCGGCACCCTTGCGAATCGCGATGCGTTGCAGGTCGGACTCAATTTGTCCGGTTACCGTGGCGGCGATAGTCCGGCTCAGTTCTTCTTCGAGGTTTAACAGGTCCTCAATATCGGAATCGTAGCGCTTGCCCCAGACCTGGTTGCCGCTGGCGGCCTCGATCAACTGCACGGTGATGCGAATCCGCTCGTCGGACCTGCGGATACTGCCCTCGACGATGTAATCAACCTTGAGTTCGCGCGAGATCTCGCCGAGGCTCTTGATCTGTTGCTTGAAGGCGAAGCTCGAGTTGCGCGACTTGACGTTAAGCCCGGGAAACAGCGACAGGTGCAGGATGATGCTGTCAGTGATGCCGTCGCTGAAATACTCCTGCTCGGGGTCGCCCGACAGGTTATCGAACGGCAGCACCGCGATGCTGTGAGCGGAATCGCTCGTCGCCTGGCTCGCTGCGTTTTTTTGCGCGGCCGGCGCGGGCCGGGACTCGATTTCACCGCCGGCGATCTGCTCACGCAGTTCGACGGTCGCCCTCTCCGGATCCACCTCGAGTTCGTCGCGCAGCACTTGCCGGCAGCGTTTGAAGGCCTGCAGCGCGTGACCCCGGTCGCCGCGTTCGAAGTAGCCGCGCATCAGCAGGCGCCAGGCGGATTCGACCAGCGGGTCCTGCTCGACCAGGCGCTCGGCGGAGCGGATCGCGTGGCCGTAATCGTGGCTCAGCAGCTGGGTCTCCGCGAGGTTGAACAGGATCTCGATGAACTGGCGCTTGAAGCGCTGGCGCTCGCTATCGAGCCATTCCTGGCACGCCGCGTCGCGGATCGACATGCCTTCGAGAAACTCACCCTGGTAGAGGTCGGCCGCCGACGTCAGCGCCTCGTAGTCGCCCTGCGTCGCCAGGCGTTCGAATTCGAGTGCATCGACCTCGATCATCTCCACGTTCAGGCTGACCGTGGTGCGGTCGATTTGCAGCACCAGGTCGGCGATTTCGCCGAGCGATTTGCGGATCGAGCTCAGCGCCTGGCGCAGCGAGTTACGCGCCTGCTCGTCGCTGCGGTCGCTCCACAGCAAATTGATCAGGCGCTCGCGCGGGTGGCGTATCGCGGGAGCCAGGGCGAGGAAAGCCAGCAGCACTTCCGCCTTGCGCATCGGCAGCGAAATGCGCCTGTCGGTCGACAGTAAACACTCGAAGCGGCCCAGCAAGAGGAACTCTAGTTTCGCCATCCGGCTTCCCCCCGGAAACTAAATTCGAACAATTACCTGACTATAAACCCATTTAAATCAGTTAGTTAAAATATTTAATGATTTTTTAACGATTATTTTGTGCCTTTTAACGCGTTTCGGCAAGGCATTTAACGCGGCCTGTCGACAATTCCCTCCAACCCGACAACAAACCCGCAACGAGGCACCCGAAATGAGAAAAGTCAGAAAGCACATCACCAGCATCGAAGACCCGGCCGTCCTGTTCGCCCGCGGCGTCGTAAACCTGATCAACGACCCGCTGTGCAACCCCTCGAAGCACGATCACGACGAAATCAACCGCATGCAACGCGCCGCACAGCGCCCGGAATCCCGCGGCAACCTGTTCAACTCGCTGCTGCGCCAGTTCGCCAACCATTAAGCGCAGGCCGCCGGCGAAAAAACGGCGGCGGAGCGGGGCGCCAAGGCGGTAGTCGACCCGACTGCCGCCTGTCGCGCGCAAAACGGCCGCTTTCGCCCAACTAGTCCACTAAAGCAAACCGAACAATGTCACAGTTCTAACCGAGGTGACGTCGCAACCCTCGGCTATCATTATCGATAAGGTCAATCTATGGAGGATGCCATGGTTGAAGTTACTACGTTAAGGATGTGGATAGGGGTTACCGCGGTCTGGCCGCTGTTCTGGGTGCTGGTTTTCGATCGCTGGTTTTTCTTCAGCCCGCTCGGACTGATGATCGTCTTCGGCATACCGGTCGCGGGATGGGTCATCTGGTGGAAGTTCTACCGGGGCGAGGAAGAAAAAATCATACTGGAAGGTAAAAAGATCCTGGATAAAAGCGCTGAATCCCTGCTCAAGGCGAAGCAGTGCATCTCGAAGCAGCAGCAAAAAGTTCGGCGTCAGTAGGCATATTGCCCCGCTGATCCCCTGGTCTTGCTCGGTCCTGCCACCCGTTTCGATCTGGCCATTCCCATTCCCGGGCAAAGCGCGTAGCATCCAGCTTCCGCTGAATCGCTCGAGACCCGTCGATGGAAAGTTTTGCTGACTTCAACCCGGACACCCTGTTGTGGCTAGGTATCGCTTTTTGTATCTCGCAATCGGCCATGTTTTCCGGCCTGAACCTGGCCTTTTTCTCGCTCAGCCGGCTGCAGCTCGAAGTCGAAGTCGGTCATGGCAACCGCAACGCCGCCAAGGTGCTCGCGGTGCGCCAGGATTCCAATTTTCTGCTGACTACTATCTTGTGGGGCAACGTCGGCATCAACGTGCTGCTGACGCTGTTGTCGGATTCGGTGATGGCCGGGGTGATGGCATTCGCGTTCTCCACCGTATTTATCACCATCTTCGGCGAAATCCTGCCGCAGGCCTATTTTTCGCGCAACGCGCTGCGCATGGCGTCGTTGCTGGCCCCGGTGCTGCGCTTTTACCAGTACTTGCTGATGCCGGTGGCGAGGCCCTGCGCGCTATTTCTCGACGCCTGGCTCGGCAAGGAAGGCATCGACTACCTGCGGGAAAAGGAACTGGTGTCGATGATCCGCGCGCACATGGAAGCCGACGAGACGGAACTCGATCACGTCGAAAGCCGCGGCGCGCTCAACTTTCTGTCGATCGATGATGTCAAGGTCACCGAGGAGGGCGAGCCGGTCGACGCCGATTCGATTATTCGTCTGCCGACCAAGGTCGACCTGCCGCTGATTCCAGACGTCAAGCGGGACGTGAACGATCCTTTCCTGCGCAAGGTCAATGCCAGCGGCCACCACTGGGTGGTGCTCGCCGACCTGGAGGGTAACCCGCAGTTGCTGCTCGATGCCGACGGCGCACTCAGGGCGGCGCTGCTCGACGAAAAAAAGCCTTACGATATTTACGATTTCTGCCGCCGACCGCTGGTGATTCGGGATTCATCAAAAACCATCGGCGAGGTCATCAGCTACCTCAAAAGTATTCCCAGTCCGACCAAGGAAGACGCCGCGATTGAATACGACGCGGTGCTGGTCTGGGGGGAATCACCGCGCATTATTACCGGCGCGGACGTGCTCGGAAAGCTGCTCAAGGGAATCAAGGCCGAGGCGCCCGCACCGCATTGACTGGCTGGCCGCGATTAATATTCCTCGGGGCCGGTACGCCAGTCCACGCCGAGACGCGACAGCACGACCACCGGCAAAGCCAGCGCGACGAGCAGGAGTACCGCATCGGTCAGCCCGATGTCCCGCAGCGGACTGCCCGGTGCGTAGCGCTGCACCATATCGAGCACCAGCACGATCAGGGGCAGGCAGGCAATAATCACCAGAAAAATATGCAGGACTAGTTTCGTCATGGTCGCGATCCCGAGTGGGCATTCTGTTTACCTTTTCGGCACCGCGGCGCCAGACTTGAATCTTATCAGCGCAGCATCAGGGTCGCACCGCTGATCAGTAGCAGCAGGCTGATGCCGCGGGAGAAGATCTCGGGGGACAGGCCGGTATGGATTTTGCCGCCCAGGAACATGCCCAGGATCATGATCGGCAGCGACAGGGCCAGCAATAACAGTAACCGGATATCCACCACCGCCGTCATCACGTAGCCGGCCACGCGGGCGGCGCCGTCGAGCAGGAAGATACTGGCAAAAGTGGCCCTGAAGGCGTTCTTGTCGAGCTGTCTTGCCTTCAGGTAGGTGACGTAGAACGGCCCGCCCGTGCCGAACAACGTACCGACCGCCCCGCCGCTGAGGGCCGCGGGAATCGACCACCAGCCCGATACGCGGGGGATTTGCGGACCCCATAACGCGTACAGCGCGTAGCAAAATACGAAACCGCCGAGCACACGCGTGAGCAATTCAGCGTCGACCTGGTGAAATATCAGCAACCCGCCCGCCACGCCGAACAGCGCCGGGACGATCAGGCGACCGATCTCCTTCCAACGGATGCTTTGCCGCTGGCTGATGCCGTGGCCGGCCGAGGCCAGGTAATCGAGCATGACGACCAGCGGCACGGCCACCTGCAGCGGCAGGACCAGGCTCAGAATCGGGATCGCGATCAGCCCCGAGCCGAACCCGCAGATACCGCGAACCAGGTAAGCCAACAGGACAATCGGCACCGCCAGCAGCAGAGCGCCACTCAGATAAGTCTCGAACAATGCCCGGATCCTTCTAACGGGTTACGCGGAAAAAACATCCGGGCATCGATCAACCCACCCGGGCCGTTTCAGCGGTCAGTATACATGCCCCGCGGCTCAAAGGGATCCGCCTCGTGCCTGTTCCGCGTTCGACCCGGCGCCTGGGCGGCCTACTTGCCGAGGAGGATCTCCTTTGCCAGGTTGATCGTGGCTGCGAGGTAGGCGGACCCGCCGCGGTCCGGGTGCAGCTTCTGCATCAGCCGCCGGTGCGCCTCGATAATCTCGTCATCGCTCGCCCCGGATTCCAGCCCCAGCACCTGCAAGGCTTCTTCGCGCGACATCTCGCCCGGTTGGCTGGTCGCCCTGCGCCCACCCTGCGCGCCGGCCTGCTGCTGCCAGGTGTCCGCGTACACCCGGTCCAGGTAAGCCTGCAGCAGCGCAACCGATTCTTCATCGTCCTGGCATTCCGCCAGCAATTGCAATAATGCATCGAGTTGCATTTGATCGAGCGTGCTGCCCCTGAAGCGCCCCGCCAGCACCTCACCGTTGATATCCCCCGAATCGTGGTTCAGCGTCATGCGGATGTACTTGCTCTGTACCGTGGACGTTTGTCCGCCGCTCGGGGCGCTCTTCGATTTCGCCGCGCCCACGCCGGCGAGGATGCGCTTGAGCAGCGGAAGATTGCCGAGCAAGGTGAACAAACCCCGCACGAACGGCAGCAGCGCGGCAAGCACCGCCGCTAGCCAGTGCGCACGCCCCGTCAGCACCAGCACCAGCATCACCACCGCGAGCAGGATCGCAATCGATTGCCAGATCACCCGAGTCGGCTGGCGTGACAACCAGCGGAAAAAGAATATCAGGCCGACCACCAGGCCGAGCAACAATATGAGCCGCGCCACGGATCAGTCCTTGCCCAGCTGCCGGGTCAGGCGTCGCACCACCTCGCCGCGTGCCTTGCTGAAATCCTGCAGCGCCGCCTGGCCGCCGGCGGCGTAGACCGCAACCGCGCTCAGCAGGTCGCGCAATTGCGCGGCGCTGCTCGCATCGAACGGACAGTAAGCGCCGCGGGTCAAGCGCGCGATCTCTTTAAACGCACGTTGCGCTCCCGGCTCCGCGCCCTCGTGGAAGAGGAAAGCCGGCACCCCGAGCACGCCGAGCTGGCCCGCCAGGTGGCACAGCTTGTCCACGTCTTCCTCCATGCAGTCGCCGACAAAAACCAGCGCCTGGACTTTTTTCGCCCTGGTTTCGCTGATTGCCTGGCGCAGCACCTTTTCGATCTGGGTGTAACCGCCCCGGCAGGTCACGCTGGTCATGCGCTGCAGCAGCGCCTCCGCGGAAGACAGCCACGCGCTCGCCTCGAACTCGCCGAAACCGCGGTAGTAACAAAGTTGGATATCGAGGCCACCGAGCGCGGCGGTCTCGCTGAACATCTCGCCCTGGATCTGGCAGGCGCGGTCCCAGCTCGGTTCTCGACTGGCGGTCGCGTCCATGGCGAAGATCAGCCGCCCGCGTTCGCCACCGGCCTTGATCGCCGGCGTCGAGCGGACGCGTTCGACGAACGCGTCGATCGCGGCCTTGCTCGATTTTTGTGGAAGATCTTTACTTGCGCCTGCCATGCATTCCGTCTTCAGACAGTCAATCCCGGGATAGTCTACCTGTTTTCGCAAACACCCACTAATCGCCGCAACCACGAACCGGTATACTGGACGGAAATCTTCGTCTGGTAAGCCATTCCCGAGTATAGCGAAACCGATGCGTCCCCCGTCGCCCCACTGTCTCTCCCTTGACCGGCGGATTTGCTGGCTGACGCTGGCGTCGCTGCTGGCGCTGGCCGGCTGCGCGACGATCCAGCAACCGCACCGCGGCCATCTCGACTCCGCGGACGCGTCGATCCGCGACTGCGCGCGCTGGTTCAGGACGATCGACCGGGCCGTGGCCCGTTACGGCGTAACCGACCTCGCGGCGCGCCGGATCGAGGGTTTTCCCTATTTCCGCGTCGACCGCTGGCTGGCCTCGCTCGGCAAGGATGCCGCCCGAGACGGACCGGTTCGCGAGGCCTGGCTCGAGCAAATGCGCGCGCTCGATGCCGAGGGACGTCGGGTCGAAATCGTCAACCTGCCGGAAGCGAAAATCGAGCAGCTTAAAGCGCGCGATCGCGCGGCGCTGCTTGCCCGCGCCGAGGATTGCGCCACGCGCCTGTCGGCGGTCGATTTGCGCGACGACGCGTCCGCGGCGCTGCTCGGGCAACGGGCCAAAGTCGAGGACGATTACAGCCTGGCGAAGCGCATATTCGGGCTTTACGCGCTGACCCGAATACCGTTTCACGCGGGGGTACGCGGCTGGCAGGAAGACGTGACCGGGACGATCCTCGCGGCCCGCGCGGGCGAGCCGCCGCGGGCGCCGGTGGTGCATTACCTGCCGCCGGCAACTCCGCGGTTCACGCGCGCCGAGGTGGCCGCTATCCTGGCGCGCGCGGCGCAACACCCGCTCGGCAAACCCGATTTGTCCCACGCCGAGAAGGACCGCCTGTTCGCGACCTACGCGCCGCAATTCGAGATCGAAACCAGCGGCGATTTCGATCGTATCGGCAAACTGTTCTGGTCGGGGGCAGACGCGCCGCAGGTCGACACCACTCGACCGACCGTTTATCGGCGGCTCGACTTAACCCGCTTCGAGAATCGCACCCTGGTACAGCTGGTCTACGTGGCGTGGATGCCCGAACGCCCGCGTGACGGCGTTTTCGACGTGCTCGCCGGTCATCTCGACGGTATCGTCTGGCGCGTCACCCTGGCGCCGGACGGCGAGCCGGTGCTTTACGACAGCATCCATCCCTGCGGCTGCTACCACCTGTTTTTCCCGACCCCGCGGGTCGAGCCGATCCCGTCGCCGCGGCGTCTCGAGGAATGGGCGTTCGCGCCGGCGACGCTGCCGCGAATCGAGCATGGAGACCGACTCGTCGTCAGCCTGCAGACGCGCTCGCATTACCTGCGCAACGTCTGGCCCGGCAAGGCGAGCGCAGGCAGGACCTACCGTTTTGTCGACTACGACGCGTTACGCACGCTGCCGCTGCCCGGCGGCGGCTCGCGCAGTATCTTCGCTGCCGACGGCCTGGTTCGCGGCAGCGAACGCGGCGAGCGTTTCCTGTTCTGGCCGATGGGCATCGCCAGCGCCGGGGCGATGCGCCAGGCCGGAACCCAGGCCACCGCGTTCGTCGGCCGACGTCATTTCGACGATGCCGATCTGATCGAAAAGCGTTTCCGCCTGCTCGACTAGCCGCCGGGGATGCCGTCCCGTTCTCAGGAAAGGTAGCGGGTACTCGTACCCCGCTCCCACCATTTCAGCAGCAACCCGTCGGCCGCGTTTTGCACCGCGATGCCGAGACGCTCCGGCAGCGGCTTCTTCTCCACGTACTTGACCTCGAACACGTCCGCTGCCTCGCACTTCTGCGCGATGTATTCGTCGCTGGTCACCAGTTCGTCGACCAGGTTCAGATCGAGCGCGCGCTGGCCGAACCAGGTCTCTCCGGTTGCGACCCGCCCGATGTCGAGCCCCGGCCGGTGCTCGGTGACGAATTCCTTGAACAGCAGGTGAATATCCTCGATTTCCTCGGTGAACTTTTCCCGCCCCTTGTCGGTATTCTCGCCGAGGATGGTCAGCGTGCGCTTGTATTCACCCGCGGTGATCATCTCGAAGTCGATGTCGTGCTTCTTCAACAGGCGATTAAAGTTCGGCAGCTGCGCAATCACGCCGATCGAGCCGAGCACGGCAAACGGCGCGGCCAGGATCCGGTTCGCCACGCAGGCCATCATGTAACCGCCGCTGGCGGCGACCTTGTCGACGCACACGGTCAGGCCGACGCCGTGCTGCTTGATGCGCTGCAGTTGCGACGAGGCGAGCCCGTAGGCGTGCACCATGCCGCCGCGACTTTCCAGGCGTACCACCACCTCGTCGTCGTCCCGCGCCAGTGACAGCACCGCGGTGATCTCGCGGCGCAGGCGCGACACCGCCGAGGCGCGCAGGTCGCCGTCGAAATCGAGCACGAAGACCCGCGCCCTGGCCTCCGCCGCGATATCGACCGCCTGATCGCCTTTGGCGGCCTGCTTGAGCGCTTTACGGCGCGCCTTGCGCTCGAGTTTTTTATCGCGCATTTTTTGCTTGAAATGCAGCTTGAACGTATCGGGATCGGACACCCCGGCATCGATCGCCGTACGCATCTGGTCGATCTCATCGTTGATCTTGGTGGTTTCGATATGGCCTTTCATCGATCGCTTGACGCGGCGCGCAGCGACTATCGATGCGACAATCACGACCAGAATTGCAATGACGAAGGTGGCCACCTTGGCGGCAAACAAACCGTATTCGAAAAAGAATTGAGTCACGCTTTTCTCCTGTAGTGCGAGTAGTTTTCCACGCCGTGAACGCGCGGCCGCGGCGCCCTCCGATCCGGCGCTTCACCGGGTCAATATGGTGACGCCCGGCCGAATTACCAGCGCACTGTTCGAGGCTGAATACGGTTTCGGGTCAACATCTCGCCCACGCAAGGCGCTTGACGGGCCCCGGCGCAGTTGCAATGCTGTCTTGTCATGCGTTTCTCAAGGCTGGTCTTCGCTTTCATCGCACCGCTGATTCTCGTGCTCGGCGGCGGTCCCGGGGCGGCCGTCGCCGCCGAGGAAATAATCCTCGAGCATGCCAGCGAACCCTGGCGCGGGGACCTGGACGGCATGACGAAGCGCGGCTTCGTGCGCATCCTGACCGTGCACAACCCACTGTTCTTTACCTTCGACGGCGCGCGCAAGACCGGCATGGTTGCCGAGCTGGCCAAGCTGTTCGAAGACCATCTCGCCGAGGAAATCGGCCGCGTGCGCTCACCCACCGTGATCGTGATCCCGGTGCGCCGCGACGAGCTGATACCCGGGCTGGTCGAAGGCCGGGGCGACCTTGTCATGGGCAACCTGACGATCACGCCGGAGCGACAAAAGCTGGTCGATTTCGGCCCGCCGGTGCATCCGGACGTCGACGAACTCGTGGTTACCGGGCCCACGGTGGGGGAAATTTCATCCCTCGACGACCTCGTCGATATCGGCCTGTACGTGCGCAAGTCGAGCAGCTACTACGAGCATTTGCAGGCGCTCAATACGCGGCGCGAGGCGCAGGGCAAGGCGCCGATCCCGATCACCCCGGCGGATGAAAACCTCGAGGATTACGATTTGCTCGACATGGTCAACGCCGGCATCCTCGACGCCGTCGTGGTCGACAGCCACAAGGCGGAATTCTGGGAACAGGTGTTCGACAACATCGAGGTTCACCGCGATATCTCGGTGCATAGCGGAAACCGGATCGCCTGGGCCATGCGCAAGAACAGTCCGCAGTTGATGCGCTCGATCAGCGCTTTCAGCCAGACGGTCAAAAAGGGCAGCCTGCTCGGCAACATCCTGCGCAAGCGCTATCTCGGCGACACCGAGTGGCTGGAAAGCGTGTTCGAGAGCGAGGACCGCGAGCGTTACGAGAAAGTCGTCGAGATCATCAAGCGCTATGCCGATCGCTACGATTTCGACTGGCTGATCATCGCCGCGCAGGCCTTCCAGGAGTCGCGTTTCGACCAGAGCAAGCGCAGCCCGGCCGGCGCGATCGGCGTGATGCAGTTGCTGCCCACCACCGCGGCGGACGACGCGGTCGGCATCCCCGATATCACCAGGCTCGAAAACAACATCCACGCCGGGGTGAAATACCTGCACTGGCTGCGCGAAACCTACTACTCGGACCCGAAGATCGCCCCGCTCGACCGGGTGTTGTTCTCTTTCGCCGCGTACAACGCCGGGCCGGGCAACATGGCGCGCGCACGCAAACGCGCCAGAAGGCTCGGTTTCGATCCCAACCGCTGGTTCGGCAATGTCGAGATCGGCATGTATCGCGCGGTCAGCGGCGAACCGGCCTCGTACGTGCGCAACATCTACAAGTATTACGTCACCTACCAGGGCCTCGAGCGCTCGCGCCTGGCGCGCGAAAAGGCGCTCCAGGCACAACCCGGGAAAAGCACGGTGCGAGGCACCGACGCGTTAATCTTCGGCAGCTTGGCGCTGCTTTGCCTCGTCGCAATCGGTTTCTGGGCGCGCAAGCGGTTCGCCCGAGAATACCCCGGCCGCAGTAAAGCCGGCTAACGCGCGGGATTCACGGTTGCTGCGATCTGGCTAAAGGTGATGGCCAAACGCCTTCCGGAGTCATATCATTTAGTAAAGCAATGTTGTCGGTTTATCCGGCTGATCCAGGCGGGGTACGGCAGCGACTGCGGGAGACCACGACCATGAACGTCCTTTCCGAATTGAAACCGGGCGGCGGGAAGAACCCCGAATTCCCCCACGCCCCTCGCAACTGGCAGCCGGGCGACGCCGAGCGCATCGCGCGCGAAGAAGGGCTGGAGCTCGCCCCGGATCACTGGCTGCTGCTGCGCTGCCTGCAGGAATACTTCGCCCGGCACGAAGACACCGAGATCAAAATCCGCGAACTGAAGGATGCGCTGGATGAAACCTTTCACCAGCAGGGCGGCAACGCCTACCTGCACCGGCTGTTCCCGGGCGGACCCGTGGCGCAGGGTTGCCGCCTCGCCGGGCTGCCGGTCCCGCCGGGCGCGGTGAACCCGTCTTTCGGCAGCGTGCA
>JBFGQE010000050.1:0-13399 GCA_041564355.1 Gammaproteobacteria bacterium
CATAGCCACTGCCCTGCTGCTCGATACTACCCTCGTTCATGACGCAAATCTTGTCCGCCATCGCGAACGCCTCGTGCTGGTCGTGCGTCACCAGAATCGTGGTGGTACTCTCCTGCTGCAGAATATTACGCACCTCGCGCGCGAGCTGTTCGCGCAGCTCAATGTCCATACTGGAAAAGGGTTCGTCCAGCAGCAGTATTGCCGGACGCGGCGCAAGCGCGCGGGCGAGCGCTATGCGTTGCTGCTGCCCGCCGGATAGCTGGTGTGGGTAAGCCTGCGCAAAGGCAAGCATACCGACCATCGCCAGCATCTCGCCGGTACGCGTCTGCTGCGCTTTTTGGGCCATACCCTTGAGGCCAAAGCGGACGTTGTCCTCCACGCTCAGATGCGGAAACAACGCAAAGTCCTGGAAAACCATGCCGATATTGCGCTTTTCCGGCGGCAAGCCGTAGCGTTTTCCGCTGACTTCGACGCCGTCGATCAGGATCCGGCCGCTCCAGGCGGGTTCGAAACCCGCGATCGCGCGCAGCACGGTCGTCTTGCCGCAACCGCTCGGGCCCAGCATGCAGCCGATCTGTCCCGGTTCAAAGGCAAAGCTAACCCGGTTGAGCACCTGCAGGTCGTCATAGCCGGCGACCAGATCCTGGACTTCAAGTTGTGCTGTCATAACCCGCTCTTGCCACCGAAATACTGTGACTCAACAGGATCACCGGCAACAGCCCGACCGCAACAATCATCAGGGCTGCGGTCGAGGAATCCGCCAGACGTTCGTCCGCGGCCAGTTCGTAGGCACGCACCGCGAGCGTATTGAAATCGAACGGTCGCAGAATCAGCGTGGCCGGCAATTCTTTCATCACGTCGACAAACACGATGAGCAAAGCGGTCAGTACCGTGCCTTTCATCAGCGGCAAATGCACGCGCAGCAATATCTCGGCTGGCCGATAGGCGAGCGAGCGCGCCGCATCGTCCATCGAATGCTTGATCTTGCCCAGTCCCGATTCGACCGTCTGAATCGAAATCGCGAGGAAGCGCACCAGGTAGGCGAACATCAGCGCGACCAGGCTGCCGCTCAACAGGAGTCCGCTCGAGACTCCCCAGGTTTCTCGCAACCAGCCGTCCAGGCTGTTGTCGAACCAGGCGAACGGAATGATGACGCCGACGGCAACCACGGTGCCGGGCAGCGCATAACCGGTCGCGACCACGCGAATCGAGGCGCTTACGGCGCGTCCCCCGAGAATACGTTTGCCGTAGGTCAAAAACAGCGCCACCACGACCGCGAGCATCGCCGCACCGATGGCGAGTCCAACCGAGTTCAGGGAAAGACGGATAAACGTGTCATCGACCATTTCGCCATAGGTATCGAAGGCCCAGGCGGATAGCTGTCCGGCCGGCAACAAAAAGCCGAGGAACAGGGGCAGGAAACAGCCGATGAATGCAAGCAGTGCGCGTCCGCCGCGCAGCTGGTAGCGCGGCAAACGGCGATACCGATAAGTAGAATGATGATACTGCGCGCGCCGCCGCGACCAGCGCTCCAACAGCACCAGCGTGAATACGAAAAGCAGCAGGATCGCGGCGAGCTTGGCCGCCGCGGTACTGTCGCCGAAACCGAACCAGGTGCGGAAGATACCGGTGGTGAATACGTCCAGGCCAAAATAGGACACGGTACCGTAGTCGGCCAGCGTCTCCATCATGGCGAGCGAAAGGCCGGCCACTATCGCGGGGCGCGCCAGCGGCAGGGCAACTCGGTAAAAGCTGGCCCAGACCGAACAGCCGAGCGTACGACTGACCTCGAGCACGCAGACCGACTGTTCCAGGAACGCGGCGCGTGCGAGCAGGTAGACATAAGGGTAAAGCACCAGCGACAGCATGCTGATGGCCCCGCCCAGAGAGCGAATTTCAGGAAAATAATAGTCCCGGTAACTCCAACCGGTCAGTTCTCGCAACGCCGTTTGCACCGGGCCCGCGAAATCGAACATACCCGTATAGGTGTAGGCAATAATGTACCCGGGAAACGCGAGCGGCAGCAATAACGCCCAGCTGAACAATCGCTTTCCGGGAAACGCACATACGCTGGTTAGCCACGCGCAGCCGACACCGATCACCAGCGTGCCCACGCCGACACCCAGCACGAGTAGCGCCGAATTAACCAGGTACCCGGTTAGCACCGTGTCGCGTAAATGCTGCCAGACATCGTTGGCCGGTTGTAGCACGAAGCTGACAATGGTCAGCACGGGCAGGCTGAAAAGTAGCGAGACGAGGAGGATTCCGGGGCGCCAGCCGCGCTGCCACACGGACAGGCCGCTAGCGTTTATCGACACGATGATGCATCCGGGGCTGTTTCATCGATCGCGAAAGCGTCATACTTGGCCCGTTCGAGACTGGAAAATTCCGGACCTGGGCGATCACGGACAACGCTTGACTGATCAGACAACGGGATTAATACAAGGCGGATGAAAAGCAAAATATTAAAATATATAAATACGAATGTAAATAATAATAGTTCTCATTTGCACCTAATGCCAGGCCGATGAGCGAGCGCCCCGATTTATCGACCCTGCTCGCAAGCAATCCGGCCAACCGCCAGGCGATCGACGGCAAGCTTGTCGAGATCAACGCCGATGCGGCGCAGATCGACGCGATCAACCGCGTGGTGGTGGCCAGCGAGTTCGCGCTTCGTTTCCTGCAACGCAATCCCGATCGGATCGACAGCCTGCTGCATCTGCATCGCTTCGAGCTGGATTCCGATATCATCGAGTTCGATCCCGACGCGCGCATTGACCTCGATCAGGTCAGACGACAATTACGGCTCTATCGACAGCGTAAAATGGTCGAAATCATCTTCCTCGATGTTGCCCGGGATGCCGCGGTGGAATCGGTGCTGCGAAACCTGAGCGATCTCGCCGATCAGTTGATCGATATCGCGCTGCAGGTTGCCATGCAACAACTCGCGCACAAGCACGGCCAGCCGTTGAACGATCGCGGCGAAGCAATGCATTTGAATATCATCGCGATGGGCAAACTCGGTGGGCGCGAACTCAATTTTTCCTCGGACGTAGACCTGATCTGTTGCTACGAAGCGGACGGGGAGCTCGACGGGTACGGCCAACTGACCTACCAGGAATTTTTCAGCCGCGTCGTGCGCCTGTTCACGCAACTACTCAGCGACACGACTGCCGAGGGATTTGTTTATCGCGTCGACTTGCGCCTCCGTCCATGGGGAGATTCGGGGCCCGTGGTTCTGAGTCATGCCGCGCTCGAGCATTATTATCAACTGCACGGGCGCGAGTGGGAGCAGTACGCAATGGTCAAGGCGCGCGTGCTCAGCGGCAGCGCGCCCGAGCGTACCGCGATTCAGGCGATGTTGAAACCTTTCGTTTACCGCAAGTATCACGACTACCGCGTGTTCGAGGGGCTCGCCTCGTTGAAGGACAAGATCGACGCGCAGGCGAGATCCCGCGAAATGCGTGTCAACATCAAGATCGGGCCCGGCGGTATCCGCGAAATCGAGTTTTTCGTACAGGCTTTCCAGATCTTGAAAGGCGGGCGTAACCACCAGCTACAGCGCAGCGAGATTTTTGTCTGCTTCGAGGCGCTGCGTGGACAGAAAATCGTCGAGCCGGAAACAATCGAGCAGTTGCGCGAGGCTTACTGTTTTTTGCGCCGCGTCGAAAATCGACTGCAGATGTACGAGGATCATCAGACCCACGACCTGCCCGACGATCCGCTGATCCAGCAACGCATTGCCGCCACCATGGATTTCGCCGACTGGGCCGCGCTGCTGCAGCAGCTGCAAGGCCATCGTGACCTGGTCAACCGCTGTTTCACCGAACTGTTCAAGCGCGAAGCCCGCAGCGCTCCCGAGCTCGTGATCGACCAGGGCTTCGACGAGGTCAGCGGCGATTCCCGGCAATGGGAGTTCATCGAGGCGAGCGGGCTCGAGGAATGGCAGGATATCAACCGGCAATTCAACGAGTTCCTGAGATCCAAGGCATGGGGCTACATGTCGGCTCGCG
Source organism: Gammaproteobacteria bacterium (assembly GCA_041564355.1). Lineage (GTDB taxonomy): Bacteria > Pseudomonadota > Gammaproteobacteria. Next base: position 4,014 of record JBFGQE010000050.1, read on the forward strand.
CCAAGCAGCGTTTCAACACGCTGTTGCCGGAGCTGCTGGTCAGCATCGGTCCCAGTATGCAGCAGGCCACGCTGTTCCGCCGCCTGATGCGCCTGTTCGCATCGATCGCCGGACGCAGCGTTTATTTCGAGCTGCTGTTTAACAACCCGGCGCTGTTGCAAAAACTGGTTTCGCTGTTCGATCGCAGCGCGTGGATCGCCGCGGAAGTCTCGCAATACCCGATGTTGCTGGAAAACCTGATCCAGGGCGTCGACGAAAAAAGTTTCGATAAAAACGCACTCGTGGAAAGGCTGCGCATGCAGCTGGCGAATGTCGAAGGCGACACCGAGCTCGAGCTCGATACCCTGCGCCTGTTCAAGCGTGAGCAAACCCTGGTCATCGCGAGCGCGGAACTGGCGCAGGAAATCGACGCGATCGAGGTGGGCCACTACCTCACCGATCTGGCCGAGGTCGTGCTCGAAGCAGTTTATCAACTTGCCAGCACGACGCTGCAACGTCGGCACGGCGTCCCGAGATACACTCTTGACGGCAAACCACATCGGGCCGAGCTGGCCATCGTCGGATACGGCAAGCTAGGGGGCCGCGAACTGCACTATCAATCGGACCTGGATTTGATTTTTCTGCATGATTCGCAGGGTGAATCGCAACTCACCGACGGCGACCGCTCGATCGAAAACTCGATGTACTTCGCCCGCCTGGCGCAGAAAATCATTTCGATGACGAGCGTGCTGACGGCGTCGGGGAAACTTTACGAGATCGACTCACGCCTGCGTCCCGAGGGCTCATCGGGCCTGCTGGTTTCGTCGATCCAGGCGTACCGGCGCTACCAGCTGGAAAAAGCCTGGACCTGGGAGCACCAGGCGCTGGTGAGAGCACGCGTCGTGGCCGGGGACCCGTCGCTGCAGACCGCTTTCGCTTCGATTCGCGCAGAAATACTCTGCCTCGAGCGCGACCCGCGACAACTGGCGCAGGACATCGTCGAAATGCGCGAGCGCATCTACCGCAACAATCGACCTCCCGAGAGCGATCGGCGCGACCTGAAGCACTCGCGTGGCGGCATGGTCGACATCGAATTCATGGTGCAGTACTGGGTGCTCGGGCTGGCAAATAGTATTGGCCCGGATCATTTGTATTCTGATAACATTAGTTTGTTAAACGCATTGTTTCGATTAGACCTGATTACCCGTTCGCAGTCGCAACTGGTTGAAATATATCAAACCTATCATCGCCTGTTGCACGAGTCCGTGCTGCAGGGCGAGACGGCCGAGGTCGATGCCGACGCAATCGAGGAACAGGTTGAGCATGTCATTAACTGCTGGAACGAGTGTTTCGGCACGCGGGAGAATTAACGATGTCGATGGCCGATCGCGATGGTCTCATCTGGTTTGACGGCGAAATGGTCGCCTGGCGCGATGCCACCGTGCACGTGCTGACCCACACCCTGCATTACGGCATGGGCTGTTTCGAAGGCGTACGCGCTTACCACGCCGACCAGGGCACCGCGATCTTTGCGCTCGAAGCGCACACCGACCGCCTGCTCGATTCGTGCAAGATTCTCGGCATGAACCTGCCCTACTCGAAACAGGAACTGATCGATGCGCAGGTCGCGGCGGTACGCGATAACCGGCTCGACAGCGCCTACATACGCCCAATGTGTTTCTACGGTGCGGAGGGTATGGGCCTGCGCGCGGACAATCTCAGCGTGCACTGCATCGTCGCCGCCTGGGAGTGGGGTACTTATCTCGGCAAGGAAGCGCTGGAAAAAGGCATTCGCATCAAGACTTCGTCCTATACCCGCCACCATCCCAATATCGCGATGACCAAGGCCAAGGCCAACGGGCAATACATCAATTCGATGGCCGCGCTCGGCGAGGCGCTGAAGGATGGTTACGATGAAGCCCTGTTGCTGGACCCGGAGGGTTACGTTGCCGAGGGTAGCGGCGAGAATATCTTCGTCGTCAAGGATGGCGTGATTTACACCCCGGAAGTCACCACGGCGCTAAACGGCATCACGCGCAAAACCATTTTCGCGCTGGCCGCCGATCGTGGGCTGCGGATCATCGAGAAACGCATCACGCGGGACGAGATCTATATCGCCGACGAAGCCTTTTTCACCGGCACGGCGGCCGAGGTCACGCCGATTGCCGAACTTGACAATCGCGCCATCGGCAGCGGTTCGAGAGGCCCGATCACCGCGGAGCTCCAGGCGGATTACTTTGACCTCGTCCACGGCCGCAACGAAAAACACCTCGACCTGTTAACCTTCATCAAGTAGAGATCCGATGGTCAATCCAAACACCGCATCAGACCAGGGCGCATACGCAACGCCAAACGCCAAGACCGCAATCGAAATCAAGGCCGCGGATTTACCGTTGCACTGCCCGCTGCCGGGTTCCAGCCTATGGAACTCGCACCCGAAGGTTTATATTCCACTGCGCGAAAACGGGGGCGAAGCCAAGTGCCCGTACTGCAGTACGATGTTTAAGCTGGTCTGAAACGACCGCTCCGCCAGGCAGTCTCCCCGGCGCTCGTATCACTGCCCATCTCGACATGATTTAAACTGCGGGCATAAAAAAGGAGGACGCGGTCCCCCTTTTTTCGTGTTGCCCTGCGATGAGAATCAGACCGCGGCGGCCTCGTCCTCGCTGACCGCTTTCATGCTGAGCCGAATCCGGCCCTGCCGATCGACCTCGAGCACCTTGACCTTGATGATATCTCCTTCGGTGAGCTTGTCGCTGACGTTTTCGACGCGCTCATCGGAAATCTGCGAGATATGCACCAGTCCGTCCTTGCCGGGGAGGATATTGACGAAGGCGCCGAAATCCATGATCTTGGCAACCTTGCCCTCGTAGATGACACCGACTTCGACTTCCGCGGTAACCTGCTCGACACGTCGACGCGCCTCGTCGCCCGCGGCCTTCTCTACCGACGCAATCTTGACCATGCCGTCGTCGTCGACCTCGATGGTCGCGCCGGTTTCTTCGGTGATCGAACGAATCGTGGCACCGCCCTTGCCGATCACGTCGCGGATTTTCTCCGGATTGATGCGGAAGGTGATCAGGCGCGGCGCGTACTCGGACATTTCCTCGCGGCTTTCGCTCAGTACCTTGGCCATCTCGCCGAGGATGAACAGGCGGCCCTGCTTGGCCTGGTCCAGCGCCTGCTGCATGATCTCGGTGGTAATACCGTCGATCTTGATGTCCATTTGCAACGCGGTTACGCCTTCGGTCGTACCCGCCACCTTGAAATCCATGTCGCCGAGATGATCCTCGTCGCCGAGAATATCCGACAGCACCGCGAAATCGTCGGCTTCCTTGATCAGACCCATCGCGATACCCGCGACCGGCGCTTTCAGCGGCACACCGGCATCCATCAGCGAGAGGCTCGCACCGCAGACGCTTGCCATCGACGAGGATCCGTTCGATTCGGTAATTTCGGACACCACGCGAATCACGTAAGGGAAATCGTCGGGATGCGGCATCACCGCCTGGACGCCGCGCTTGGCCAGTCGGCCGTGCCCGATTTCGCGACGCTTCGGGCTTCCCACGCGGCCGGTTTCACCGACGCTCGAGGGCGGGAAGTTGTAATGCATCATGAAGTTTTCCTTGAACGTTCCTTCGATCGCGTCGATCAGCTGCGCGTCGCGCCCGGTACCGAGCGTGGTGATGACCAGCGCCTGGGTTTCGCCGCGGGTGAACAGCGCCGAGCCGTGCGTGCGGGGCAGCACCCCGGTGCGAATCGTGATCGGGCGCACGGTCGACGTATCGCGACCGTCGATGCGCTTTTCGCCGGCGATGATACGGCCGCGCACCAGCGTTTTCTCGAGCTTGCCGATCGCATCTCGCACGTCGCCTTCGCTAGGCGAATCTTCGGCGTCGCTGACCAGCGCGGCAACGATTTCATCACGAATTTCGCCGAGCCGGTTTTGCCGATCCATCTTGTCGGCGATCGCATAGGCCTCGGTAATCGCCTGGCTGCCCTGCTCGGCTACCTTTTGCGCGATCGCGGGATCCGCTTCCGGCGATTGCCATTCCCAGCGCACCGGGTTGACTTCGGCAGCCAGTTCGTTGATCGCGTCGATTGCGGCCTGCATTTGCTCGTGGCCGTACACCACGGAACCCAGCATGACCGACTCGGATAGCACGTTGGCTTCGGATTCGACCATCAACACCGCGTTTCGGGTACCGGCAACAACCAGGTTCAGGTCCGATTCCTGCAGTTGGCTGTAGGTCGGGTTGAGCACGTATTCGCCCTTCAGGTAACCGACGCGCGCGGCACCGATCGGACCGTCGAAGGGAATTCCCGAAATCGCCAGCGCCGCCGAGGTACCCAGCATGGCCGCGATGTCTGGATCGACTTCAGGGTTCATCGAGATCACGTTGGCGACGACCTGGACTTCGTTCATGAAGCCTTTCGGAAACAGCGGGCGGATCGGACGATCGATCAGGCGGCAGGTCAGGGTTTCCTTTTCGCTGGGACGGCCTTCGCGCTTGAAAAAGCCGCCGGGAATTCGTCCCGCGGCATAGGTTTTTTCCTGGTAATCGACGGTCAGCGGAAAGAAGCCGCGAGACGGATCGGCGGTCTTCGCGCCGACCACGGTAACCATGACCACCGTGTCGGCCATATTGACGAGTACCGCGCCGCTGGCCTGGCGCGCTATTTCTCCGGTTTCCAGCGTGACTTCATGCGCGCCGTACTGGAAGGACTTTTTAATTGGATTCACTATTCTCTCACTTGTTTAACGACGCAGTCCGAGCTTTTCGATCAGTTCCCGGTAACGTTGCTGGTTTTTGGATCTCAGATAATCCAGCAGATTGCGGCGCTGGTTGACCATTTTCAATAACCCGCGGCGCGAGTGATGGTCATGAATATGCTGTTTGAAGTGTTCGGTCAGGTGGCTGATCTGGTGCGACAACAGCGCAACCTGAACTTCGGGTGACCCGGTGTCACCGTCTTTTCGCTGGTAATCAGCGATAATCGCAGCCTTTTGTTCAGCTGACATTGCCATGAAAAAACCTCTATGGGCCCGAAAAAGGCAGGTATTCTACCTATCTGTGCAAGTGGTAACAAGGACTTTAGCCGGATTAATCCGGGGAAAAGCCGCGGTCTGCCAGGATCATGCCTATCTCGCTGTATTCATTAGTCTTTTTGCCTGTAAAACCCCTTCGGGCAGCAACTCGCCGAGACCCAGAAAGCGACCGTCTTCGGCGATAAGCCGAACCAGCCCGGTCGTACCGTCAGCATCACGCGACAGGCGCTTACCTTGACTGATAGCGGCGCTGTCCGCCGAATCCAGGAACAGCTCCGGAAACGACGCCAGCGCGTCGCTTACCGGCAGCAGACATGCGTCCAGCGCCTCCATTCCCGCGCGCGCCAGCTCCTGCAGCTGCTCCAACCCCACCGCGTCGGCTTCGACGAATGGCTCCACCGCCAGGCGACGCAGCGCAGCGAGATGCGCGCCGCAACCCAACGCGGCGCCTATGTCTTCGGCCAGCGTACGCACGTAGGTGCCCTTGGAACAACTCAGCTCGAGCACCAGATCTTTATCGCTAAAACTGATCAGCTGCAGGTCATAGATCTGCACCTTGCGCGCTGCGCGCTCGACCTGCTTACCCTCGCGCGCAAGCTGGTAAAGTCGCTGTCCCTGGTGTTTCAGCGCAGAGTACATGGGCGGAATCTGTTCGATTTCGCCGACGAAGCGACGACAGACTTGCTCGACCATGGCGAGATCGACCTCGACTTCACGGGTTTCGATGACTTCGCCCTCGGCGTCGCCGGTCGTCGTCGTGCGACCCAGCCGACAGCCGGCACGATAACGCTTGTTCGCGCCGAGCAGGTAGCCGGAAAATCGGGTCGCCTGGCCGAGACAGATTGGCAATACCCCGGTCGCGAGCGGGTCCAGGCTGCCACAATGCCCGGCCTTGCGCGCGGCGAACAGGCGGCGTACCTGTTGCAGAGCCCGATTCGACGTGATTCCGCGAGGCTTATCCAGCACCAGCACGCCGTCTACGTCCCGATAATGACCGGAGTGGCGCCCGCCGCGGCTCATCAGGGTTCGTGTTTTTGCCGGTCGCTCGCGATTGCCGATTCGATCAAATCCGACAGTTGGCGACCGCGGATATCGGTATCGTCATAGATAAAACTAAGCTTCGGCGTCACGCGCGCCTTTAATTGCTTGCCGATCTCGCGCTGCAGGTAGCCGCTGGCACGATTCAGCGCGGCGAGGCATTCGTTGGCGTCGTCGGGATCGAGCACGCTGAAATAAACCCGCGCATAGGACAGGTCCTTGCTGACTTCCACTGCGAGGATACTCGGCGCGGCCACGCGCGGATCCTTCAGTCCGTGCTGGACGAGCGCGGCGAGCTCGCGTTGAATTTGCGATGCCAGCCGCTCGCTGCGGGGATAGTCCCGGGGCATACCGGCGCTCGATTAGTCGATCGTGCGTGCGATTTCGACACGCTCGAAGACTTCGATCTGGTCACCCGGTTTGACATCGTTGTAGTTCTTCACCGCGATACCGCACTCGGTGCCCATGCGCACCTCTTCTACCGGATCCTTGAAGCGCCGCAACGATTCGAGTTCACCCTCGTAAATGACGACATTGTCACGCAGAACGCGAATCGGCTGGCCCTTGCGCACGACGCCTTCGATGACGATCGAACCGGCAACGTCACCGAATTTCGGCGAACGGAACACGTCCTTGACCTCGGCCAAGCCGATAATATTTTCCTGCGACTCCGGCGACAGCATGCCGGACATTGCCGCCTTGATATCGTCGATGATGTCGTATATCACGCTGTAGTAGCGTATATCGATTCCGTAATCGCCGGCGATACGCTTGGCCGCAGCATCGGCACGCACGTTGAAACCGATCACGATAGCTTCCGACGCGGCGGCAAGATTGATATCGGATTCGTTGATTCCACCGACTCCGGTCGCCACCAGCCTGGTGCGCACTTCGTCGGTAGAAAGTTTTTCCAGCGACTCGCGAATCGCCTCAGCACTGCCCTGCACGTCTGCCTTGACCAGGATATTGATCTCGGCCACGTCTCCCTCGGCCATCGCATCGAACATGCCCTGCAGCTTGGCTTTCTGCTGATCGGCGAGCTTGCTTTCGCGGATTTTGGACTCGCGCGTGGCGGCAAACTCGCGTGCCTTGCGTTCGTTTTCGACGACGAATACTTCGTCACCGGCATTGGGCACCGCGGACAGACCGAGCACTACCGCCGGCATCGACGGGCCCGCCGACTTGATCGACTTGGCCGATTCGTCGTACATCGCGCGCACGCGCCCGAACTGGGTACCGGCCAAAAGCATCTGCCCCTGCTGCAGCAATCCGGACTGCACCAGTACGGTCGCCACCGGTCCGCGGCCTTTGTCCAGCGAGGCTTCGACCACGATACCCTTGGCATTTCCCTTTTCGACCGCCTGTAGTTCGAGCACCTCGGCCTGCAGCAGAATCGCATCGAGCAGGTTTTCCACGCCCTCGCCGCTGATCGCGGATACATTGACAAACATGTTTTCGCCACCCCACTCTTCCGGGATTACTTCCAGCGCGGCCAGCTCGTTCTTGACCCGCTCCGGATCGGCATCCTCCTTGTCTATCTTGTTTACCGCGACCACCACCGGCACTCCCGCCGCGGCGGCATGCTGGATCGCTTCCTTGGTCTGCGGCATCACACCGTCATCCGCGGCAACAACCAGCACCACGATATCGGTGGCCTGCGCGCCGCGCGCGCGCATCGCCGAGAACGCAGCGTGGCCCGGGGTATCGAGAAAAGTGATGATGCCCTTGTCGGTCTCGACGTGATAAGCGCCGATATGCTGCGTGATCCCGCCAGCCTCGCCGGAGGTAACCCGGGACTTCCGGATATAGTCTAGCAGCGACGTCTTGCCGTGGTCGACATGGCCCATGATTGTTACCACCGGGGGACGAACAGCCTTTTCTTCTCCTTCCTGTTCGGCGATAGCCTGCAGCTCCTTTTCGAAATCATCGTCGCTGGCCGCGGTGACCACGTTGTGACCCATTTCCTCGACTACCAGCGTCGCCGTATCGCGATCCAGGATTTCGTTGATCGTCGCCATGGTGCCCATTTGCATCAGGACCTTGATCACGTCGCCGACCTTGACCGCCATGCGCTGAGCCAGATCGGAGACCGAAATCGCCTCGGGAATTTCCACGTTTCGGATCACCGGCGCGGTCGGCTTTTCGAACTGGTGCTGCCTGGTAATTTCGCGCACCTGTCGCTGGCCTTTCTTGAATTTCTGCTTGCGGTTCGGCTGGTGCGCGGATTCCTTGACGTGCAGTTCCTTGCGCCCGTAGCGCGTGCTGCGATCTTCGTGCTTGCCATGCTTGCCCGGCTTGGTTTCCGCGTTTGCCGCGGCGGCGCTGGCAGCCGCCGCTTCCTCGAGCGCGGCTCGTGCAGCCTGCTCGGCGGCCTCGGCGGCCTCGGCCTCGGCACGCTCGCGTTCGATTGCCTGTTGTGCGGCCTCGACTTCCTGCAGGCTTTTTTCGTAAGCCTTCTTCTCGGCTTCCGCGCGCGCGGCTTCTTCCTGCGCAGCCCGGTCGGCCTCGGCTTCGGCTTTGGCAGCCTCCTCGGCCTGTTTCACCTCGGCCTGGGCCTGTTCCTGCTGCTGTTTTTCCTGCTCCGCGACTTCGGCCTCGGCTTCCTGCTGCAGCTTGGCTTCCTCGGCCTCGACGTCTGCACGGCGCACGTAGGTGCGCTTCTTGCGTACCTCGACGTTAATCGTCTTGGTCGTTGTATTGCGTCCGGACGAACCGGCAACGCGCAGCTCGCTCTTGCTCTTGCGGCGCAGCGTGATTTTCTTCGGGCCCCCGGTATCTTCCTTGCCATGGCTGCTGCGCAACGATTCGAGCAATTTCATCTTGTCTTCATCCGAGATGGGATCGTTGGCGTCCTTGATATCGACCCCGGCCGTGTTGAGCTGGTCGAGCAATTTATCGACGCTGACGCCGATGACCTCGGAAAGTTGTTTCGCTGTTACATTTGCCATGATTATCTATCCGCCGTGTGTTTGCCTTATACCGCTGCGCTATCCTGCTCGGCTTCCGCCTCTGCGAACCAGGGTTCACGGGCCTTCATGATTAGCTTGCCTGCGAACTCGGCATCGATTCCCTCGATTTCCTCGAGTTCATCGGTGGATTGCTCGGCGAGGTCTTCCATCGTGCAAATGCCGCGACGTGACAGCTTGTGCGCGAGTTCACTGGTCATGTATTCCATGTTCAGCAAGTCATCCTGCGGCTCCCCCGCCTCGGCGGTCTCTTCGCGCGCAATGGCCATGGTCAGTAACGCATCACGTGCTCGACCACGCAGTTCCTGCACGATCTCTTCGTCGAATTCCTCGATTTCGTTGAGTTCCGATTC
>JBFGQE010000051.1:0-13397 GCA_041564355.1 Gammaproteobacteria bacterium
ATCAACGGCGTCAGGTTGATGTTGACGTCTTCCTCGGTAATGCTGCCGTGAAATTTCATCCTGTCAGGCCAGTTGTTTGCGATCGCCGTGCAGGAACTCGACCAGTTTCATCGCTTCCTGCTCCATGGCGACGACCAGCTCGTCTATCTTGCGTTTCAGGTGACGATGAAAAATCAGGCTCGGTATGGCAACGGTCAGGCCCGCGGCCGTGGTAATCAGCGCTTCGGATATTCCCCCGGCGAGTTGCGCGGGGTCGCCGACACCGATTACCGTGATCGCGGTAAACACGCGAATCATACCGATGACGGTGCCGAGCAGCCCGAGCAGCGGCGTGATCGTCGAAATCGTACCCAGCGTGTTCATGAAGCGCTCCATTTCGTGCACGACGTGTCGCCCGGTTTCCTCGATACTTTCGCGTATCATGTCGCGCGACAGATGACGATTGATCAGGCCCGCAGCCAGCACTCGACCAAGCGGGGAACCTCGCTCGATTTCATCGATATGCTGATCGGTCAGTGAGTCGGTATTCAGCAGGTTCCAGATACCGGTTAGTAGTTTTTTCGGAATAACCTTCTTTTGCCGCAGCGTCCACAATCGCTCGATCACGATCGCCGCAGCGATGACCGAACAAAGCAGTATCGGTATCATCAACCAGCCCCCGGCCTGAACCAGTTCGAACACGGGCGTCCCCTCAAGATCAAATGCCGCACATCATACTGTGACAGGCGTGTTTTTACCATCGCCGCCAGAGGCGCTTCGGAGGGCTTCCGTAAGTCTTGACCGAGATCCCCCCGGACGCGCTGAGCAGGCTAATTGCGCCGTCGATATCGGTGCGCAATTGACGGCTGCCCCGCGCCGCGTAACGCGCCATGACCGCCTCGCGCGGAAACCCCCAGCGGTTACCGCGAGAAATCGTATACACCACGTAGCGCGGGTCGACCCGGCGCACGAAATGCGGACTCGAGGAGGTTTCGCTGCCGTGATGCGGGGCGACCAGTATATCGGCTCGAAGCTGTCCGGGAAATTGCGCCAGTAACCGGGATTCCTGCCGCGCTTCGATGTCACCGGGCAACAGGGCGACGTGGCGACCGCTTACGCGCAACACGCAGGAGCGATTATTGCTGCCGCGGGTCTCGTTCACCGCGACCGTCGCAAGAAAGCGAAAATCGACGCCGTCCCAGCGCCACGCCGGCCAGCTGTGACAGGAACGCGGAGGCTGCGCCAGCGCGAAGCGCTGCATCAACCGTTGCGGCGTGCCCGAAACCAGCGTCGCGACCATCTCGTTGTCGACCACCGAATGCAGGCCGCCACTGTGGTCCTGATCGACGTGGCTGACCACGACCAGGTCGGGCCGTTCGATGCGCCGTTCACGCAGCAACGGCAGCAGCGCCCAATCGGCGGCGCTGAAAACACCCGGCTTGCCTGGACCAAAATCGTAAACAAGACTATGTTCACGTGTTCGTATCAGGATCGAGGTTCCCATGCCAACGTCCAGCACGGTCAACTCGAAGCTGCCCTGCTCCAGGCGGGCCGGTTGCCAGATAAACGCGGTCAGCAGGCAGAGCATGGCCGCGCCGCGCAAACGCCATCCGCCGGGCAACAGCCAGGGCAATAGGCTCGGTAACATCCACAGCAGGAGCGGAATCGGTAGCCCGGCCAGCGAAACAGACGCCAGGTAACCGCTGCCGAGTCGCTGCAGCACCTCGAACAACAGGGCGATCAATCGGTCCGTCATCGGCATCAGCCAGGCAGCCCAGCCGGCGTCGAAGACCGCACCGGCACAGGCCAGCAGGACCAGGGGCAATATCAGGAAACTGACCAACGGTATCGCGATCAGGTTAGCCAGGAAACCGGCCGGATTGATACGTCCGAACAGCAGCAACCCCAACGGCAGCAATAACAGCGCAAAGAGAATCTGTAATATCACCAGTTGCCGCCACCAGCTGCCGCTATTCGCCGAGTGCAACTGGGCGAAGGCAATCACCAGCAGGGCCGAGATGCTGAGCCACAGGGAGGCAGAGCCGACCGCGAGTGGGTCGCATAACAGCATAATCCCGAGTGCGAGCGAGATAGATTGCAGCAGATTGAAGCGAAGCGCGAGACGCCAGGTGAGCAACATAACGCAGCACATGATCAGCGCGCGCAACGTGGGCAAGCTGAAACCGGCCAGCGCCGCATATGCGGTCGCAGCAACTAGCGCGAACGGCAGCGCGCACTGCGTGCGATTTGGCACAACCCGGAACAGCCCCGAACGCCAGCAAAGCCTGCCTGCCAGCAAACCAAAAAACGCAAGCATGCCTACGTGCAGACCGGAGATCGCCAGCAGATGCGCGGTTCCGGTGAACTGCAGAATCCGCCGCTGTTCAACGCTCATGTCGCCGCGATAACCGATCGCCAGCGCCTTGATCACCGAGCGGTAACGGCAGTGCTCGCAGAGGCGATCGATTTGCGCCGCGAGGCGCCCTCTCCAGGAGTCGATATTGGCCGGATTCGCCGGGGAAAGCCTGCGGCTTCCGTCCGTGCTGCGCACCGAACCGCCGGCATCGATACCGGCCGCGAACTGCCATCCCGCGTAATCGAAACCGGCCGGATTTCGTGCACCACCGGGGCGGCGCAGGCGAGCTTCGAACTGCCAGTATTCACCCGATCGGGGCTGGACTCGATCCTGGTACCAGTTGAGCCGGATGCGGCGCGGCAGGAGACCCTCGTAGCCATCGATCTCGGTCGGCTTCAGATCGAAGCGAATGCGACCATCCTCGATCCTCGGTATATCGACGATATGCCCTCGCAAGACGCTGACCCGCTGATCCAGCTTTCCCGCCAGTCGATGATCGAGATGATGATGCAAGGCGGCACTGCTCCACAGGTAGACCGCGGCAGCCAGCAGTATTAGCCGATAGCCCGGCTGCAGCCAGGCGATAAACGCCAGCAGCGGCGCGAACATGGTCCAGCAGGAATCGGGCAGCGCGTTCGCGTAGTATGCGACGCAACATCCTGCGACGATGGCGAGCGTGTAACGGGGCATGCAATCCTTGCCGAAATTTCCCTGTTAGATGGTCCAACTCTTTGCAGAAATCGGACGATGCACCGATAATAACACGGACATGGCAAGAAAGTTGATCCGCAAGTTTCTGCCGCATCCTGACGTCATAATCCATAATCGCTGGATCAAAATGCTGGGTCCGCGATTACAGGATCCGTCACTGTGGCATCTGAACCGGCGCTCGTTTTCCGGGGCGGTTGGGTTCGGCATTTTTTGCGCATTTATCCCGGTGCCCTTTCAAATGATCATCGCCGCGGCAGGCGCGATCTGGCTGCGCGTCAACGTGCTGGTCGCGGTACCGATGGTCTGGATCAGCAATCCGCTCACGATGGGGCCGCTCTATTATTTCTGTTACCTGGTCGGTGTCGAAATCCTCGGCCGAAATCTGAAACCATTCAATTTCGAGCCAAGCATCGACTGGCTGCTCGGAGAACTGTTGCTGATCTGGCAGCCCTTCCTGCTCGGCTGCGTGACGGTCGGCGCGGCACTCGGGATCGCTGCCTTCGTGCTGATCCGGATTCTCTGGCGCCTGCACATTATCAGCCATATCAAGGATCGCGCGGCTCGCCTGCACAATCTCCGGCGGCGCAAGAAAATGGGCGAATGAACCTTGCCTGGATAATACTGGTTACGCTGGGCAGTGTGGTCGGCGGCACCAGCCTCTGTTTCTGGCTGTTACGGCAGGCGCAGGAAGTCGATTCGACGGTCTGGATACTCGAACATGTCATCTGTCCGATCATCCGCATCCTGGTGCTGCTGATCGTCGTAAGCCAGGTTTATCCGGTCATCGGCGAAGCCGGCGGAAGCCTGCAATTCTGGCGCGTGCTGTCAGAGCAGGGACAGTTCAACCACCTGATCAACATCCTGTTCTTCACCGGACTCGCGCTCGCGTTTTTGCCGCTGGTCAGTCATCCCGTCATCGCGCTGCCGCTGCAAAGCATGTTGACCGTCGCGGTCGTGTTCAACTGGCAATACCGCGAATTGGGCGATACGCTGGTCCTGTTTCCATCCTGGGCGACCCTGCTTAAAATCACCGCCTACATGTTCCTGGCTTATTTCGCAACGCGTGAGGCCAGCATTCATTTATCGCGCCGTATCGACCTCTGGCTGCATGTCAGCGGCAGTATTCGCCTCGTTTCCGATTCGATCTACCTGTTGCTGCAAATTCCGGTTATCCTGCTTTACGGAACTTTCCTGAACAGCCAGCTGGGCTGAGTCGTCTCGAATCACTACTCCGCGCTGAGAATGCCGTCATGCATCTGCCAGCGAAACTGCATTCGTTCGGCGACCGCAAGATCGTGCGTAACGATGACCAGCGCGGTGTCGATTTCACGATTCAATTCCAGCATTAACTGCAGCATCTGGGTTGCCGTTTTCTGGTCCAGGTTGCCGGTTGGTTCGTCCGCCAGAACGCAATCCGGCCGGCCAACCAGCGCGCGTGCGAGCGCGACGCGCTGGCGCTCACCACCTGACAGCTCTCCGGGTTTGTGCATCGCGCGTTGCTCCAGGCCGACCCGGGCGAGCCAGTCGTTCGCCTCGCGATAAGCGTTTTCCGGCCGATCGCGACGCACCAGTAACGGCATCGCGATGTTCTCCAGCGCGCTGAATTCGGGCAGCAGGTGATGAAACTGGTAGATGAAGCCCAGATGGCGGTTGCGCAGTCTGCCCAGCTCGGTCTCGGACAATTCGGCGAGGCGGCGTTCGACGACGCGAATTTCACCACTACTGATGTGATCGAGGCCGCCGAGCAGGTGCATAAAAGTCGATTTGCCGGCGCCCGACGCGCCGAGAATCACGTGGCTTTCGCCGGCGCCCACACTAAAGTCGATTCCTTTCAACACCTCGACTTCCAGCTTGCCCTGGCGATAAGTCTTGCGTACGTCGATCGTTTCAATCACCTTGTCCGTCATGTCATGGCCTATTCGTAGCGCAGCGCCGCGGCGGGCCGGGTTTTCGACGCACGCAGCGCCGGGTACAGGGTGGCGATTACCGATAGCGTAAACGAAAGCAGCGCGATCTTGACGATGTCCGACTGCTTCATCTCCGATGGCAGGTCGGTTATCGGATAAACGCCGCGCGGCAGGAACTGGGTTTTGAAAAAATGCTCCAGCGCCGGCACGATGACGTCGACATGTGACGCGACGATTACCCCGCTGACCAGACCCAGCAAAGTGCCGATCAGGCCGATCAGCGTGCCCTGCACCATGAACACCCACATGATCGACGAGGGCGACATGCCCAGCGTACGCAATATCGCGATATCGGCTTGCTTGTCGGTGACGACCATGACCAGTGTCGATACGATATTGAACGCGGCCACCGCAACGATCAGCGAGAGAATGATGAACATGACGGTCTTTTCGGTGCGCACGGCCTTGAAGTAATTACTGTGACGCAGGGTCCAGTCGGATACCCAGTACTCCGGCCCGATCAATTGTTTCAATTCGTGGCGCACCAGCGGCGCAAGATCGAGATCTTCCAGCTTCAGGCGCAGGCCGTTGACGCCACCGTCGAGACGAAACAGCCGGCTGGCGTCGTCGCGATGAATCAGCGCGCTGCTGCGATCGTATTCGTAAACCCCGATCTCGAAAATCCCGACCACCTTGAAACGCCGTAGCCGCGGCAGGAAGCCGAGCGGAGATGCGGTCGCCTGCGGCGTGATCATCGTAATTCGGTCGCCCGGCACCACGTCGAGCGAATTGGCCAGTCCGCTGCCGAGCACGACACCGTATTCTCCCGCGACCAGATCCGTCAACGCACCGAATTGCATGTGCTGGTGTATGTCGGAGACCTGGTCCTCGTAACCCGGGTCGATTCCGCGAATCAGCGCGCCGCTGACCGACGACAGGTTCGACAGCATCGCCTCGGCCTCGATATAGGGTGCACCACCGATGACCGCCGGATTCTCCAGGGTTTTTTCCCGCAGCGACTCCCAGTCCTGCAGAGGACCGGCGAAACTGGAAACGGTCACATGCGATACCATGCCCAGAATGCGTCCGCGCAGCTCGTTTTCGAATCCGTTCATGACCGACAGCACGACGATGAGCGCCATTACCCCGAGCGTAATGCCGAGCATCGAGATCAGCGATATGAACGAAATGAAATGATTGCGGCGCTTGGCCCGCGTGTAGCGCAGGCCGATAAATATCTCTAGCGGTAATTTCATGCGGCGGATTAAACCATGAATAAGAGTCGCCCACCACCGCGCGAACAGCGACCTGGTTCATACTTGTGTAGCGACAGGGGCATGCTATAGTTAGGCCATTGTTTTAAGGAGAATTAATCAGATGCGTACAGGAATAAAATTACTGCTTATCGGCTGTACCCTGTGCCTGCAACCCGCCGTTGCGGGTGACGTCGTGACCATACCCGGTCACGAAATAGCTTCATCGAAACAGGTGCTGCCGCGTCGCGGCATTCGGATGGAAGCCGTGCTCGCCGAGTTCGGCGAACCCGACGAACGCTACGGTCCGGTCGGCGAGCCACCGATTACCGAGTGGGTATACGGCACTTTCAGGGTTTACTTTGAGCACGATCTCGTATTACATTCTATCGATCTGAATACACTAATAATGCCCAAGTAACACCGGGCGCTAAAAACGAGCCGGAAACGGCCGCGACATATAACCAGACAGGACCGGGTTTCCCGGAGAGGACGCAATGAAAACCACACAAATATTTCTCGGTGGCATCGCAGCAATGCTGTTCGCGACCGCGCCAGGCCTGCGTGCCGCGGAAGTCAATATTACCCCCGAAATCGAGAGCGTTACGGTCAGGCATGGCGACGACGAAGTTAAGATCATGCGTAACCAGAATCAAAAGAACACGGTGAATCCCGCGTTTGCGAAAACCTCGCGAAAGTGCCCGCCGTTTTGCATCCAGCCGGCCGTGCTGGCGCCCGGCGTGGAAACCATCGCCGAGGTCGAAATGCTCGATTACCTGAAACGCATGAGCGACGGCGACGATTCGATCGTCGTGATCGACTCGCGCACCCCGGCCTGGGTCGCCAAGGGCACGATCCCGGGCGCGATCAATATCCCGTGGACCAGCCTGAATCCGGCCAAGGGCGCGGATCCGATATCGATCGGCGAGATACTCGAAGAGACATTCAACGCGCGCAACCTGGAAGGCCTGTGGGATTTCCGTGACGCGCGCCTGCTGGTCATGTTCTGTAACGGCATGTGGTGCGGCCAGTCGCCGAACAATATCAAGAACCTGCTGGCCTTCGGTTACCCGGCACACAAGATCAAGTGGTATCGCGGCGGCATGCAAAACTGGGAGATCCTGGGCCTGACGACCGCAAAACCCGTTCAGGAGTAGTCTTAACCAGGCAGGAATGCCCATAACCTATTTCGATACGCCAGCGCCGAGCGTCGCGCAGACGGTTCGCGTCGGCCAGCTGTATGGTAGTAGCCGAAGCCTGTTCCTCGCCGAACAGGTGGCGAATCATGCCGGACTCAGCGTTATCGTCTGTCGCGACATGGCCGACGCCGAGCAGCTGGAACAGGAGATCCGTTTCTTTAGTCCCGTTGCGGGCGGCATTTATCGCTTTCCCGATCTCGAGACCCTTCCCTACGACCAGTTCTCGCCGCACCAGGACATCATCTCGGAACGCATTCGCTGCCTCGCGTCGATTTCATCTGCCGAACGGGGCCTGCTAATTCTTCCCGTGAGCACTTTGATGCAACGGGTCGCGCCGACCGAATTTATCCGCCAGCGTTCACTTCAGCTCAAAATCGGTGACGAGTTCGGCCCCGGCCGGCTGCGCGACGAGTTGAGCCATTACGGTTACACCGCCGTGGCGCAGGTCGAAGACCACGGCGAATTTAGCGCGCGCGGATCGATCTTCGACCTGTTCCCGATGGGTAGCCCGGATCCGTATCGCATCGATTTCTTCGACGACGAGGTCGAAACCATTCGCCGCTTCGATGTCGAAACCCAGCTTTCGATCGACAAAATTGACGCGATCGACCTGCTGCCGGCGCAGGAATTTCCCCTCGACGACGCCGCAATCAAGGATTTTCGCCTGCGATTTCGCGAAACCTTCGCCATCGACCCCAACACCTGCCCGGTTTACGTCGACATTTCCGAGGGCCACACGTCGGCAGGCGTCGAGTATTACCTGCCATTGTTTTTCGACCAACTCGCATGCCTGTTCGATTACCTGCCGGGGCATAGCCGTTTCCTGATCGACGACGACGTGCCGACACAGTCGGCCGCGTTTATCGAACAGGTACGATCGCGCTACGAGTCGAGACGACACAATCCCGAATGGCCATTGCTGCCGCCGTCGGAGCTCTACCTCGATTGCGGCGAACTCGCACAGCAGCAGTCAGGTTTTCCATGCCTGTTTTTTTCCGCGTTCAAACTGGACGATGAAAATGAATTCAATATTAATTTCGCGACCGCGACGCTACCGCAATTAACCCTGCAGCCGAACACCGAGCAACCAGACCGGGCGCTGCGCGGTTTTATCGAAAAGCCCGAGTTCGAACGGCTTTTGTTTACCGCGGAATCGCCCGGGAGGCGCGAATTCCTGCTCGAAATGCTGCGCCATTACGGCTATGCCGTCAGTCCGGTAGAATCCTGGCAAGCCTTCGCGGAGGCCACGGAAAAACGTTACTTCCTGACCACCTCGGCGTTGCAGGACGGCATGACCCTGCCCGATCACGGTATCGCGATCATTGCCGAGAGCCAGCTGTTCGGCGAACGCGCGGTACAGAAGCGTCGCCGGAAATACCGCAGGACTCGCGATGCGGAATCGACCATACAAAGCCTTGCCGATCTGCACGAGGGCGCGCCGGTGGTGCACGAGGATCACGGAGTCGGCCGCTACCGGGGACTCAGGACCCTGACCGTGTCCGACATCGCGACCGAGTTCCTGTGCATCGAGTACGCCAACGAGGACAAGCTATACGTCCCGGTCTCGTCGCTGCACCTGATCAGCCGCTACGCCGGCGCCAGCGAGGAAAACGCCCCACTGCACCGCCTTGGCGGCGAACAGTGGCAGCGGGCGCGCAAAAAGGCGCAACAAAAGATTTACGACGTCGCGGTCGAGCTGCTCGATATCCAGGCGCGGCGCGCGGCGCAAAGGGGTTTCGCGCACCCGGTCGCGTTGGACGAGTATCACCAGTTCGCGGGTGAATTCCCGTTCGAAGAAACCCCGGACCAGGAAACCACGATCGCCGCGGTGATCGAGGATATGCAGGCAACCCAGCCGATGGATCGCATCGTCTGCGGCGACGTCGGTTTCGGCAAGACGGAGGTCTGCATGCGCGCCGCGTTCATCGCCGCCAACGCCGGCAACCAGGTCGTGGTACTGGTGCCGACCACGCTGCTCGCGCAACAGCATTACCAGAATTTTCTCGACCGCTTTGCCGACTGGCCGATTCGCATCACCTGCCTGACCCGGTTTACCGCGCGCAAGGCGCTGGACGAAACCCTGGACCAGATCGAACAGGGCAAGATCGACATCATTATCGGTACGCACAAACTGCTGTCGCCAGAAATCCGTTACCGCAACCTGGGTCTCGTGATCATCGACGAGGAACATCGCTTCGGCGTCAGGCACAAGGAAAAACTCAAGGCGCTGCGCGCCAGCGTCGACCTGCTGACGCTGACCGCGACGCCGATTCCACGCACTTTGAACATGTCGCTGGCCGGCATGCGCGACCTGTCGATAATCGCAACCCCGCCGCTGCAGCGTCACGCGATCAAGACCTTCGTCAGCCGCTGGAATTCCGATACCATCGTCGAAGGCTGTCAGCGCGAGCTCAAGCGCGGCGGACAGGTTTACTTCCTGCATAACGAGATCAGGACCATCGAAAAAACCGCCCGCGAACTGCAGCAACTGGTGCCAGAGGCTCGAATCGGGATCGTGCACGGGCGGATGAAGGAAAAAGAGCTCGAGCGCGCGATGCTGGATTTTTACCATCATCGCTGCAACCTGCTGGTTTGCACGACGATCATCGAGAGCGGGATCGACGTGCCAACCGCGAACACCATTTTTATTAATCGTGCGGACAAGCTCGGGCTGGCGCAATTACACCAGATTCGCGGGCGCGTCGGTCGTTCGCATCATCGCGCCTTTGCCTACCTGATCGTACCGCCCGAACGCGCGATGACCAGCGACGCGCGCAAGCGCCTGCTCGCGATCGAATCGCTGGAGGATCTCGGCGTCGGTTTCACCCTGGCCACCCACGATCTCGAGATTCGCGGCGCGGGCGAGATACTCGGCGAGGAACAAAGCGGGCAGATTGCCGAGATAGGATTCACCCTTTACTCGGAATTGCTCGAACGCGCGGTACAATCGCTGAAGATGAAACAGCCCATTGATTTCGATCAGCCGGTGATGCGCGCATCCGAGATCGATTTCCACGTGCCGGCATTGATCCCGGAGACCTACATTCCCGACGTGCATCATCGCCTGATCGAATACAAGCGTATCGCGTCGGCCGAAGACGAGACCGCGCTGCGCGATATCCAGATGGAGCTGATCGACCGTTTCGGACTGCTGCCGGAGCCGCTCCGGCAGCTGTTCCGGATTACCCGGATCAAGCTGCAAACCCTGGCGTTGGGCGTGGAAAAGATCGACGTCGGCGAAACCAGCGGCAAGATCGTGTTCAACCCGAACCCCCGAGTCGATCCGGTCAGGATTATCGAGCTGATCCAGAAAAATCCGCACGATTATCGCTTCGACGGGAAACAAACCTTGCGCATCAGCTGTCAAAATGTTGAACTTGAAGACCGCTTCAGGCAAATCGAATCCCTGCTCACCTACCTGACCCCGGACCCGAAATGAAACACCCTTTTTGGACCCTGTTGACGATCGCAGCGCTGTTGCCCGGCACATCGAAAGCCCAGGACGATACGACCGACGGAAGCGAAGTAATCCCGCGCTACGACGTCGAAGTTATTATTTTCAAGAACAGCAAGGCACCGAAAAGTCGCGAATTCGTGCTGCCGGTCAGTTCGCCGGGGAAGACCGAACCGATGCTCGACCTGGCCTCGCCGGAAAGCGTCAGTGCGGCGCGGAAACAGGGGTACGAATTATTGCCGAGCAGCGAATTTCGCCTTATCGACGAAGCCATGCGCCTGGTCGAATCGCCTCGCTACGAATTGCTTGCGCATCTGGCCTGGCGTCAGCCCGGCGTCGAACGCGAAGCGGCGATACCGCTCTGGATCCGCGGTGGCCGTATTTACGGCAAGGAATACATGTCCATCGACAGCCGCATCGGTGTCGACGGCAGGCCGATCGAGGCGCCTGACAATACGGGATCCGCCGGCAATCTTAATTTCGACGAGCAAAGCCTGGAAGCGCTCGAACTGCAACAGCTGGAGCAGCAACCTGGCCCACAAACCACGCATCGGGGTCTGTACGAACTCGAAGGCAAGATCACGATTGCGCTGTCACGCTACCTGCACACCTATGCCGACCTGGTGCTGCGGCGACCGCGGGTTTCGACGGATCCCCTGCTGAATGAACCGGTCGAGGACGAGTACGTCGCGACCATCTCACCGGACGCCCGGATTCTAAACAATCACAGCCTGCGTGAGCACCGGCGTATGCGCAGCAAGACGCTGCATTATCTGGATAACCCGGAATTCGGGATACTGGTCCTGATCACCCCGTACGAGGTTGCCGAGGGATTCGAAGAGGCGCCCGTCGAAGACGATACCGGCGCCGACGCCGATAGCTAGCCCGCGTGCCTGTCGGGGAAAGCCTGCAACGATCGTGGCGTCACCGGGGGTTATGCGCGAATCTCGTTACTGCCCGATCTGCAGCCATTCGAGTTTACCCTGTGCGGATCGACTCATCCTGCAATCGCCACAGGATATCGGTTAGCGCAAGCTGAGCGGCAGCGGTGATTTCCGTCACGCGGGACTGGCCTGGCCATGCGCCGAGGCAATCGATTTTACGCCTTGCCGGCCGCCCCCGGATGCGGCCGGCAAGGCGTACGAGACAAACGTTTCCGCAAGTGACTTATTGCGGTTGCAACCGACCGCAAGGCTGACAATAATGGGCGCCCGAACAACGCCTCCGCAGGGAGGCCTTTTCCATTATTGACAGATTCGATATTTTTCAATGAATAATCGCGCTTCAGGGCACAGCGGGGAACAATCGGCTAGCGCTACCGCGGCGGTGTCTATTTTTCGAACAGGACCTTTACCTATGAGCAGGATACTGATTTCGACTTTATTGCTCGGCTGCCTGGTATCTGCGGCCCAGGCGTCAACTCGTTATATCACCGATGAATTCGAGGTTACGATGCGCAGCGGTACCAGCACCGCGAACAGCATCGTGCGTATGCTGCGCAGCGGAGAAGCCGTAAACGTGCTGGAGGACGACCTCGCATCCAAGTACTCACTGGTCGAAACCGAAGACGGCAGGAAAGGTTACGTGTTAAGCCGGTTCCTGATGGAACAACCGGCGGCACGCCAGAGCCTGCAGGAACTCGAACAGCGCTACGCGAGCCAGCAAAGCCGTCTCGAGGAACAGCTCGCCGAGGTCTCGCGATTAAACGAGGCGCTGCAACAGGCCCAATCGGACAATGCCGAGCTGAAAAACGCGTTGCGCGCGTCCGAACAGGAACTCGAGACGGTGCGCTCGGCGGCGCAGGACACGTTGAACATTCTCGAGCAAAACAAGCAGTTGCAAACCGTGGTGGCGCAGCTACAGCAGGAAAAGTCTCAGCTCAGCGACGAGAACGCGGCGCTGCGCGATACGACCCAGATCGACTGGTTCGTGCGCGGCGGCGCGGTTTCGCTCATCGCGTTCTTGATCGGCATCGTGGTTACGCGAATTCGCTGGCGCAAGCAGGATTCCTGGGGTTCCTACTAATCGCCTCGCGCCCGCCGGGCGATTCGAATCAGGCTGGGTCGAGGTTCAAGGGATTGTCCGGATCGACTCCGTCCATGAACGGCTTACGCCGGTCGACGTTGGTCAGCTGGTAAACCAGCCCCACCCACTTGCCGACTACCGCCGACGCCGTGTCCTGCCAGGTGTTGCGGATGTTGTCGAGCAACAGGTGTTCCGGAAATTCGGGTAACGCTGTACCGCTTGCACGCGCCCGATCGATGCGCAGACGGTATTCGTTCACCACCGCGGCGTTGAAGTCGGTAAAGTAGTTTTCCGGCAGAGGCGGGTACTGTTCGAGCTTTCCGTCGAGGTACAGGTTGACGTCCCGCTTGTACTCCTTCAGCAGTGAAACCGTGTCGTACTCCGGGTGCCCCTGAAAGAAGACGCTGCGAAAACCGTCCGGGCTGGTCGCCAGATGCACGCATCCGTCATCGCCGGTGACCAGAATCCTGAGACCCGAGGATTCGAACTGTTGAGGATGCACCGCGTTCCAGC
>JBFGQE010000052.1:0-13330 GCA_041564355.1 Gammaproteobacteria bacterium
CGAGTCCGCGCCGACGCTCCAGCCGTGTTCGCGCTGGCAGGCGTCGACGCAGGCATCGATATCGGCTTCGTCGAGCGCGTTGTTGTCGATCAACAGGCCCCAGCGCACCGATTGATCGCTGCCCGTGGCTGCCCCGCCGGTCTGGTAGAGCATGATGCCGGGAGCCAGCATCGCACCGGCCAGCGCTGCCGCACCCTTGAGAAACTGGCGGCGTGCCGGCCGCAACTCGATGTTGTCCAGCTCAGTCGACATGCGCTCCCTCGAGTCGCCTGGCGAGCGTGGCGGCGCTCAATCGGTTGCTGTCGGCGTGCCAGTCCGGCATCGACCCGTCGAGCCGACCCTGCTCGACCCGGGCAAGCCCGCGATCGGCATGGCACTCGAAACAGTCGATCTTGACGCTGCTGTAACGATGGCATTCGGCGCAAAAATGCCGCGGGTCCTCGTAACGCACGGCTTCGCCGGTCGGGCTTGCCGGGTTGTGGCAATCGATGCAACCAACCAGGCTGTACTTGCTGTCACGTTCGCCTCCGAGCACGGTCACGTCGCGTTGATGGTCAAGAAATTTCATGTGCTCCCGGCGCATGATTTCGACCGGTTCGACGCAGGACTCGGCGTCAACCGGCTTCGCGGGATCGGGAATCGCGATCTTTCCCAGACCCGAGGTATCGGCCGCGGGCAGGTTGGCCGGCAGCAGCCAGGCGGCCGCGAGCAGCAACAGCAGCTTGCATGGCCTTGAAATGTGCCGTGGGTACATGGCTATGCCTAGTGATCGCCGAGGGCCATGTCGATGTAACCCGTGGGACAGACATCGGCGCAAATATGACAGCCGATGCAGCGCGTGTAGTCGGTGGCGACATAGCGCCCCATCGTCTTTTCGTCCTTCTTGACCCGGTAGACCGCGTCCTGCGGGCAATAGATCACGCAGTTATCGCACTCGAAACACATGCCGCAGCTCATGCAGCGCCCGGCCTCGGCGACGGCCTCCGCTTCATCGAGGGAACGCACGCGTTCCTCGAAGTGGCCGAGCACCTGTTCCGCATCGGGCCCCGAGCCTTCGCGCAAATGGCGCGCCTCGTAGTTGAAATGCGCCAGAAACAGTCGTTCAGAAGAGATGATCTCGTTGGCCGAACGGTCCTCGTAGTTGTGCACCGCGAACTTCGCTTCGTTGGTACCCCAGGTGCTTTGATGATCGAACTCGGTGGGCTCGAGCTCGGCTTCCTTGAGCTTGTTTAACAGGTCGAAGTGATGCACGTCGACCTTGGGCCGCTTGTCGAACTCCTTGCCGCCGAGGTAGCGCTCGATGCTGTCGGCCGCGACCGCGGCGTGACCGATCGCGGTCGTCAGCAAATGCGGTTGAATGATGTCACCGGCGACAAAATGACCGGGCTTGTCGGGGTGCTGGAAGAACTTGTCCGCGTTCATCAGGTTGCGGTCGTTGCCCATTTCCTCGATGCCGCGGAGATCGCCACCCTGGCCGATCGCGGATACGATCAGGTCGCACTCGATCTCGAACTCGCTGCCCTCTACCTGCAGCGGCGCGCCGTTCTCGATCGTGCACTTGGCCAGTTTCAGCGCGACCGCGCGGCCCTCGGCGTTGACCCTGATTTCGATTGGCATGACGCCATCAAGAATCTGTACGCCCTCGCGCAACGCGTCTTCGACTTCGTGCTCGGTCGCGGTCATTTCGGCGCGCTCGAACAGCGAGGTCAGCGTGACCTCGGCGCCCTGGCGCGCCGCGGCGTAAGCCGAGTCGTGCGCGGTGAAACCGCCAACAACGAACTCGGTCAACTTGTCCTGCGGCAGCGCGTCGACCTTGCCCAGCCGGCGTGCAACCGAGACCACGTCGATGGACGTATCGCCACCGCCGACGCAGACGACCCGGTCCGCGGTTACCTGTAATGCGCCCTTGTTGAATGCTTCGAGAAACGCGACGCCGGAAATACAGTTCGGCGCGTCGCCGTGCTCGAGCGGCAGGCCGCGACCGGATTGACAACCCACCGCCCACAGTACCGCGTCGTAGTCCTTTTCGATTTCCTCGATGCTGACATCGCGGCCGACGCGCGTGCCCATTTGCGTATCGATGTGCCCCATTTCGAGGATGCGGTTGATTTCATGGTCGAGAAATTCGCGCGGGGTACGGTAACCGGGTATGCCGTAGCGGAACATTCCGCCGAGTTCGTCGTGCTCGTCGAAAATAGTGCTGGCAATACCCTTGCGGCGCAGCTGGTAAGCGGCTGCCAGCCCGGCAGGGCCGCCGCCGACGATCGCGACCCGTTTTTTCCCGATCGCGGGTAAATCGCCAAAGCTGAAGCCCTCCTCGCGGGCATGATCGCCAATGTACTGCTCGACCGCGTTGATGCCGACGAAATCGTCGACGTTATTGCGATTACAGCCCTGTTCGCAGGGCGCGGGACAGACGCGCCCCATCATCGATGGAAACGGGTTTGCATCGGTGGAACGGCGAAAAGCGTATTCCTGCATGCTGACCCCCTCGGGCGGCAGCTCGATCCCGCGCACGATGTTGAGCCAGCCGCGAATGTCCTCGCCGGAAGGGCAACTGCCCTGGCAGGGCGGGGTACGGTGCACGTAGGTCGGGCACTTGTACGAGGTATCCTCGTTAAAAATGTTTTCGCCCTGCGAGCGCCAGCGATGCACGCCGTCTTCGTATTTTCTGAAGGTCAGTTTCTTGCTTACTTCATCTTCTGACGCTGCCATGTCTTTATCTCCGGATTAAATTCAGTTTATTGCTCGGTACCGAGCTGGATCGCGTTGCTGACCAGCTGGTGAACCGCGACGACCTGGTCCATCTCGAAACCGTAGTAGGGCAGTATCTTGCTGAACTGGCTCTTGCAAATCGCGCAGATTGCCGCGAGGTGCGTCACGCCGTATTCGTCGACCACTTGTTTCAGGGCCTCCATGCGCGGTAATGCGCCCTTGACGCGAAGCTCGACCAGGTCATCGGTGAGCAGTCCCCCGCCGCCGCCGCAGCAAAAGGTGGCTTCCCTGATCGTATCGGCGGGCATATCGACGAAATGATTACAGCTCGCCTGGATGATCGTGCGCGGGATGACGAACTGCCCGCCCTCGAAATCTCCCATGCGCGAGCCGCGCGAAATATTGCAGGAGTCGTGGAAGGTCACGACCATGTCGTCGTTGGCCGACGGGTCCAGCCTGAGCGCATTGCGCTGGATCAAGTCGTAGGTGACCTCGCAGACGTGCTGCGGCATCGGGTAGTCGGGATCGAGAAAGTCGAACGGCCCGGCGAGCGTGTTGAGGAAACCGTAGGCGACGCGCCAGGCGTGCCCGCACTCGCCGAAGACGATGCGCTTCACGCCGAGTTCGAGCGCGGCCTCGCGAATGCGCAGCGCGAGTTTTTGCATGTTTTCGTAGGAACCGATAAACAGGCCGAAATTGGCCGCCTCGCTGGCGTAACTGGACAGGGTCCAGCTCAGACCAGCCTGGTGGAACACCTTGGCGTAGCCGATCAGCCCGTCGACATGCGGCTCGGCGAAAAAATCGGCGGACGGCGTTATCAGCAGGATATCGGCGCCTTTCTGGTCCAGCGGCAAACGCACCGTGACCCCGGTCTCGTCCTCGATGTCTTCCTCGAGTCCCTCGAGCGTATCGAGCAGCGCGGGTTCGGGCAGGCCGAGATTATTGCCGATGGTCTGCGCCTTGCCGATGATTTCATTGCAGTATTTCTGCCCCAGCCCGACCGTGTCCATGATCTCGCGCGCCGCCATCGATATTTCCGCGGTGTCGATACCGTAGGGGCAATACACCGAGCAGCGGCGGCATTGCGAGCACTGGTGGAAGTAACTGTACCATTCGTCGAGAACGCTCTTGTCCATGTCGCGCGCGCCGACCAGCGAGGGCAGGAACTTGCCCGCCAGGGTGAAGTAGCGGCGGTAGACCGAGCGAAACAGGTCCTGGCGCGCGACCGGCATGTTGTTCGGATCGGAGGTGCCGAGGAAATAATGGCATTTGTCGGTGCAGGCGCCGCACTTGACGCAGCTGTCGAGGAAAACCCGCAGCGCCCTCGAATTGTCCACCAGGTCGCCCATTTTCTCGATCGCGACCTGTTCCCAGTTATCCACCAGTTCACCGGGAAAGCCGATTTTTTGCTGCAGTTCCTCTTTTGCCACGTAAGGTTGGCTGTGGCGCATCGAGCCGATTTCGATCGGCGGAATCTCGGGCCAGGGTTTCAGCGTCGGGGTGGTGAATTCAGCCATAAGCGGATCCGCCTCAACCGGCCTGTCGCGCGGTGTCCGTGCCGCGCCCGGACAGGTGGCGCTTTTCGCGCGGATTATCGCGCTGGTTGCGCGTCGGGCTGAAAAACACGCCGGGGGCGTGCAGCAACTTGCTGAACGGGAACACGATCATCAGCAGCGCCACCAGCGACAGGTGCAGGATGAGCATTCCGTCGGCCGGCAGCGGTTGCCAGTCAAAGTACATCAGGCCGAGGAAAAAGGCCTTGACCGCGACGATATCGGTGGGTGCGACGTATTTCATCCCCAGCCCGCTCAGCCCGATTGCGATCAGCAGCACCAGCATCAGGTGATCGGACGGCGACGAAATATAACGTACGCGGTCGACCAGGAAACGCCTCGCCCACAAGCCCGCGAGGCCGGCCAGCATCGCGAACGCGGCGTACAGCCCGAACGGTTGCAAAATGGCCACCCAGGACCAGACCGGGTCGGTGAAATAACGCAGATGACGCAACAGCACGAGCAGCAGCGCGGCATGAAATACCCAGCCAAACAGCCAGATCCACTTGTTCGACTTGAACAGGCTGGAGAACAGCGTGACCTCGAAAAACATACGCTTGATGACCCCGGGCAGCGTAATCGGAGCCGGGGTCGTGGGAATGCGCAACGGAGCCGGGGTTTTCGCGTAAAGCCGGATTCGGTAAGCCAGGCCGAGCAACAGCGTGGCCGTGGCAATATAGAACAGCAGCGTAAACAGGAGCGTCAGTATTGACATGAATCCGTCGCCTTCTCGGGCAGGGCATGCCGGCAACAGACCGACCGCGCCCGCTGCCGAGGTACGGCCTCGAGGCGGTTAAACGCAGCCGGTGGGCTTGGGCAATCCCGCATACTTACAGGCCTGCTTGGCGGGACCGTAAGGGAAGAGTTCGTATAAATACTTGCTGGTGCCCTTGTCCTTGCCGAGCTTTTTGCCGACTGCCTTGGTCAGCACGCGCACCGCGGGTGCGATCTGGTACTCCTCGTAATAATCGCGCAGGAAGTTGATTACTTCCCAGTGATTGTCTTCGAGCACCGCGCCGTCGGCCTTGGCCATTTCATTCGCCAGTTCGTCGCTCCAGTCGCTAAGGTTCACGAGGTAACCTTCTTCATCCGTTTCGTACGATTTTCCACCAATTTCTATAGACATTTTTTACCTCTTTCAGATTTAGCTTATGCGATTGCAGTCACAGCCAGGACTGCAGTTTGTCGTATTCGGTCGTCAGTTTAACAAAGCCGTCGTAGTCGACCAGCGCAATGCCCTCGATCATTCTTTCGGGGTTGATCCCGCGGGCTTCGAGGTCGGGTCGCAGTGCGTAGACCTGGTGCTGGCCGAGTGCCTGGCGCAGGGTATCGGTGACCGCCGTGTTGTTCTGCACCGCGTAAACGCCGTCTTCGATCAACAAGATAGCGCTGTCCACGCGCGACAGGCGCAGGCAGGTATCCAGCGAACCGTGGTCGAAGGGCGATTTATTGACGATATGTAATACGGTCATGTCGGGTCCGTTAGAAATTCAGGAGTACGTCCTGTTGTTCGATAATTTCCGCGAGTTCGGCACTGCTGACGACGCGGATCGAATCTTTTTCCGCCCAGTCATCGTCCTCGTCTTCGTAGACCAGCGGCATCAGGTCGTCCCGGGTCAATCCGCGGATCGCGAGCGATTCTTCTTCGACATAAATTTTACTCACGTCGTAATCGCCCAGGGCCCTGAAGGTCGGTGCGAAATTCTTACTGCCGATGCCGCTGGTGTCCTGGTTCTGCATCAACTGGTAGACGCCATCGTCGATGAATGCGAGGCTGACGTCCTGTTCGAAAGCCGCACCGATCAACACGACCTCGAGCGATTCGAGCGCGTAGATAGTGCCGTGTGGCGGTTTGCGGTTAATGTATAAAAATTTTTTCGTCGCCATGGCTAATCACCGAACACGATTAAACGATCGGCCTGGATACCGACATCGATCAACTGGCCCAGTCCCGAGATCTGGAATCCCGGCGCCATGTTGTCGGCATCCTTGCTCGCACGCTTGGCCTCGTCGGCGTCGAGCAGGCCGCGACGCTGCGCCGCGGCGACGCAAAGGATGAGCTCGACGTCGTGCTCTCGCGCCAGTTCCGACCAGCGGTTACTGATATTGCGATCGTCCTGCGGCGGCACGCTCAGGCGGGTGCCGTTGTTGACGCCGTCGTGGTAAAAGAATACGCGCACGATTTCGTGGCCGGCGCGCAGTGCCGCCGCGGTGAAATGGTAGGCCGTATCGGACGCCTCGTGCGTGTACGGGCCCTCGTTGACCAGAATGCCAAATTTCATGCGGACGGGCCCTAGAAGCGGATATGGGTCGACGCGTTCAGTGTGCGCCGCGCGCCGCGCCAGTTGTCGACGTGAAACTTGGTAAACGGCAACTCGGTCAGCTCGAAGAACTGCGGCCAGCCGATGCGCTCGATCCAGTCGTTGAGACGCTCCCAGTCACGCGCATTCTCCTTGTAGGTGTGCAGGATCTTCTTCACGATCGCGGTGGCTTCGGGCCAGCGCGGCGGATTGTTCGGAATCCCGGCCGCGACCAGTTTCTGGAAGGAGGGCTTGCTGCGCGCGTTGGAATGATTGCCGCCGACCCAGATCGCCAGCTTGGTATGTTCCGGGTCGTTGATCTGCATTGGCGTGCAGGGCGGGTAACAGGCGCCGCAACAGATGCACTTCTTTTCGTCGACCTCGAGCGAGGGTTTGCCATTGACCAGCGCCGGGCGTATCGCCGCGACCGGGCAGCGCGCCACGACCGACGGGCGTTCACAGATATTGGCGACCAGGTCGTGATTGATCTTGGGCGGCTTGGTGTGCTGGATATTGATCGCAATATCGCCCTGGCCGCCACAGTTGATCTGGCAGCAGGAGGTCGTGATATGCACGCGGTTGGGCATGTTCCAGCCTTTGAATTCGTCGATCAGCTCGTCCATCATCGATTTGACCACGCCCGAGGCGTCGGTGCCGGGGATGTCGCAGTGCAGCCAGCCCTGAGTGTGCGATATCATCGCCACCGAGTTCTTCGTACCGCCGACGACGAAACCCTCTTTTTCCAGCGCGTCGATCAACGGCTCGACCTTGCTGCCGTCGGCCACCATGTACTCGATATTGCTGCGAATCGTGAAGCGGACATAGCCCTCGGCGTACTCATCGCCGATGTCGCAGAGTTTGCGCAGCGTAAACACGTCGAGAATACGCTGGGTACCGGCGCGCACCGTGTAAATCGCCTCGCCACTGTGCGCGGTGTGCTTCAAGACGCCCGGGCGCGGGTCTTCGTGGTAGGCCCAATTGCCGTAATTCTTGCGCATCAGTGGATGCATGTACTGGAATCCGTCCGGACATCCGGACTCGATCGGGGTACGCTGACCTTCTAACATCGTGCGCCTCGCTTGAAATCAGTTGACATTTCTAATCCTTTCGTCTGCTTGTATCAGGACGCTTTTTTCTGCGCGGCCTTGCGTTCGAACCACTTGTTGGCCTCGATATCCCAGTCGTCCATGCGCACGTAAGAACTGGTGCGTGTTTCCGCGATCATGTTTGGGTCGACTTCGACGCCGATGCCCTCGAGGAAGTTAACCAGGCCGATGCGTTCGACCATTTCGCCGCAGCGCTCGTGTTCGAGACCGTTTTCGGCCCAATAATCGATCACTTCCTCGGCCAGCTCGGTCAAGGCTTCGAAATCTTCCTCGTCTTCGAGCTTCATGAAGGGCACGATCACGGTGCCCATCAGGTCGCCGATCTTGAGCGTGCGCTTGCCGCCGATCAGGATGGTCACGCCCTTGTCGTCGCCGGGCGACAACGCCTTGGGAACGACGTTCAGGCAATGCATGCAGCGCACGCAGTTGCGGTTGTCGACTTCGAGGGTGTCGTCGTCGTTCAGCGACAGCGCGTTGGTCGGGCAGCGCGTGATGATATTGTCGATGGTGTGCTGGCGGCCTTTCTTGGCAACGTATTCCTTGAACGCCTCCTGGTCGACCTTCATGTCGTCGCGCCAGGTGCCGATGATGGCGAAGTCGGAACGCTCGATCGAGTTCATGCAGTCGTTGCCGCAACCGGAAACCTTGAACTTGAAC
Organism: Gammaproteobacteria bacterium; assembly: GCA_041564355.1. GTDB lineage: Bacteria > Pseudomonadota > Gammaproteobacteria. The sequence continues at coordinate 8,332 of JBFGQE010000052.1, forward strand.
TTGTACGGCAGGGCCGGGCGGTGTACGTCGTCGGTGAAGTTATTCAACAGGGTGCGATGAATGCGCATTTCGTCGGCGCAGGATTGCTCGCAGCGCGCCGAGCCGACGCAGGACATGCCGGTGCGCACGCAGGGTCCGGCGCCGCCGAGGTCGAAGCCGTACTCGTTGATTTCGTTGAAGAAATGCTGCGTGTTCTTGGTCGAGGTGCCGATGAACATGATGTTGCCGGTCTGCCCGTGGAAAGTGACCAGGCCGGAACCGAACTTTTCCCAGCTGTCGCCGAGTTGGCGCAGCATGTCGGTGGTGTAGTAGTTGCCGGCGGGAGGCTGCACGCGCAGGGTATGAAATTCCTTGGATTCCTCGAACGCGTGCGCAACCTCGGAGAAGCGTGGAATGATGCCGCTGCCGTAGCCGTAAACGCTGACCGTACCGCCTTTCCAGTAACCCTTGCGGGTTTCGTAGGAATGTTCGAGCTGTCCGAGCAGTGAATTGGCAACGCCGTTGATGCGTTCGTCACCATGCTCGTCGCGCAGGCGCTTGATACCGGTGATAAAACTGGGCCAGGGACCATTCTCGAGTTCGTCGAGCATTGGAGTGACGTGAACTTTTTTAGCCATGGTAATTATCTTCCCGAGTAGTCAGTGTAGCCAGCAGCCGAGCGAAGCCAGAAAAGCGTCAAGCACGGCAATACCCAGCCCCTCGTTGCCGGATAATTGCTGATCATGGTCGCTAGTTTGGTTGAATTGCGCGGTTCGAACCATCCCCCGGTTGGGGTGCTGTAATAGCGTGGATTATCCCTTATGAGATAGGCCCCGACCGGGTCCCCGACGAGGGGGTGGTCGAAGCCGGGATTGAGAGCATTTTTATGTATATTAATCAGATAGTTAAACATGTAACAAGGTTTCTTCGATAACTCCTACCGATGGGGTGCTCCAATCGTCTGAAACGTGTAATAGAATCCAGCGGTATCGATTAGCATTTACCATATTACGGATTCCACTTGAGCGCCAGCGTAAATCCCTTCATCAACGACTCCGGCGAGGCTGCGGCAAAATCGCCGTTTGCTCTCGAAAACGAGTCCGCCTACCGGGCCTGGCGCAAGGCCAAGCTGGAACAGCGGCAGCGGCTCGACGCAAGCGACGTGTTTGCGCTGGATTCCGACGGTCAATTTCCGCGCGCGGCTTTGGCCGCGCTCGAGCAGCAGATCGAGGCGTTCAATTTCATCGTCTTCGAGTCCTGCACGGTGCTTGACAAGCCCGCGTTCGTCGAGCTCAACCGGCAGCTGGGGCTGGAACGCCTCGACGTCAATCTCGGCGCCGACGAAGATGGCATCACGTCGTTATACGCGGTCGACCCGGACGACGAGCGCGCCGCCTATATACCCTATACCAACCGGGCGATGAACTGGCACACCGATGGTTACTATAATCCCGACGGTCAGCGTATCAGCGCGTTTGCCCTCTATTGCATCAATCCGGCCGCGCGTGGCGGCGACAATTACCTGTTCGATCACGAATACATGTACCTGTTGATCCGCGACCAGTCCGCGGAGTTGATCGAAGCGCTGATGAGCCCGGATCTGATGCGAATTCCGGCCAATATCGAAGGCAACCGGGTAATTCGCGGCGAGCAGTCCGGGCCGGTTTTTTATCTCGATGGCGCGTCCGGCGCGCTACAAATGCGCTATACCTCGCGGCCGCGCAACATCGTCTGGAAGTCTGATAAACGCAGCTCGCGCGCCCTCAACCTGGTGCGCGAAATCCTGATGGATAGCGACGCGTTGATCGACATCGGCCTGCAAAAGGGACAGGGCCTGATTTGTAACAACATTCTGCACGGCCGCCAGGCGTATCACGACGATTCGGGCTACCCGGTGCGCCTGTTTTACCGGGCCAGGTATTACGATGCGATGCGGCTACCGAAGGAAGTCCGCGTAGCCGCTGGCAGCGGGGAGTAGCCCGGTGTTTTGGCGTGAAGAGGATGACGTAGAAAACGAATTCCGCGTGCCGGAAGATGTTTTCGACCTGCTGTTTCGGCTGCGCGGCAGCAGCCTCGATATCGATCACGCCTGGGCGCTGGCAGCCACTCTGCAGCGGCGGCTGGGTGAAGAGCTGTGTACCAGAATTGGTGTCCACGGCGTGCGCCTGGCGGATTCGGGTAACGGCTGGATCAGGCCGCAACAGCCGGACGCCGCGTTGCCGCTGTCGCGGCGCTCGCGCCTGGAGATTCGCGTGCATCGCGACGACGTCGATGCGGTGCGGCAGATCAGCCGCAAGACGCTGGATATCGGCTCGCAGCAGGTCGAGGTAGGCGACAGCTCCATGCGCAAGCTGTCGGCGATCGGCACGCTGTACGCGCGTGCGGTACGCTGCGCGCCGGAGCAGAGTGAAGACGATTTTCTGGCCCGGGTCGCGCAAGAACTGGAGGCAATGGGCATCCAGGTGTCGAAAATGATTTGCGGGAAAGCGGGCGCGATCCGCGCCGGCGAGAAAACGCTGTTCACGCGGACCCTGTTGGTTGCCGATCTGAAACCCGAGGAATCGGTAATCCTGCAGCGCAACGGGATCGGCGACGATCGCCTGATCGGCTGCGGCCTGTTCGTGCCGCACAAGGGCATCGACGCGGTGTTCAGCCTGCCGCAATAGAATTTGTTCGGAATTAGTGGGGATCAGCAATGAGCATCAATGTTAATGGCAAGGAGGTAGCAACCACGCCGACCGGTTTCCTCGAAAATCTCGAGGACTGGTCCGAGGACGTGGCGCGCGTGATCGCGGCGGAAGAGCAACTGGAACTCGGCGAGCGCCACTGGGACGTGCTTAACTACCTGCGCGATGAATATATCAACCACGGCGCTAACCAGCCCAATACCCGGACCCTGGTCAAGGCGATGGCGAAGACCTGGGGCGATAAAACGGTTAATGCCAAAACGCTGTATGATTTATTTCCGCTCGATCCCAGCAAGCAGGGCGGTCGCATCGCGGGATTGCCGGAAAGCCGCAGAAAAGGCGGCTACTGAGCCGGAAATAGACTGCGTCGCAATGAATTAACGAGGATAAGTAATGAGTGAAAAACAGGAAATCATCAAGCAAATCATGGAGTTGCAGCACAAGTTCATCGAGCTTGAGCAAAAAGGAGAGTTTTCCACCGAGGAGTATTACGATACGGACGGTGAGTCGGAACTGGCGAAGTACAAGCGCCTGCACGAAGAACTGGCGACCAGGCTGGTCGACCTCGCGCACGCGGAAAAAGGCTCGCATCGCTAGGCTGGAATCAGGCCTCGGCCCACAGCCGGAACAGGTTGGCGTAACACAGGTCGGCCTGTGCGGAGGCGGCGTGGCCCTCGGTGGACAAGCGTTCGCGGACCTGGTCCAACTCGACCAGGATCTCGCGCTGGTCGGCCCGGCGGATATGGCTTTGCACCCAGGTAATCGCGACCAGGCGCTCGCCGGCGGTGATTGTTTTCACCGAGTGATAGCTGGTTGACGGGTACAGGACGACATGTCCGGCGGGCAGTTTTATTTCGGCAGGCCCCTGCGCGGACTCGATGCAAAGTTCGCCTCCCTGGTACTCGTCCGCATCGCTGAGGAAGATACTGATCGAAATGTCGGATCGATAGCGCGACTGTGGCGGACCCATGATCGGATCATCGATATGGCGGCCATATTCCATGCCCTCGGTATAGCGCGCATAGATCGGTGCGCTGATCCTGGCCGGCATCGCGTATTGCAGGTAACGTGGGTGTTGTACCAGCCGGGTCATGACCACGTCATTCAGCGCGTCGAAGCTGTCCTGTTGCGTCGCCAGTTCCTGGTTGTTCTTGTTGATCCCGGCATTGCGCCCGGCGCTCAGCTTGCCGTCGATGAAGCGGCTTTGCCGCAGCACCGAGCGTACCGCGTCGAGTTCGGTGGGGCTAAGCAAGTCTGGAATCGTTGTGAACATAGGTTTTTCCGGAGGGGCATATGAAATTAACCGTCGAGTTCGATGATAAGAGTTATGCACTGGATGTGCCAGAGACGCTGATCACGGAGGCCGGCGACTTTTTCGAAAAAATGGACCAGGACATGAATTGCGGCTGGCAGATGAGCCGCTGGTGGGTGCCCGACCCCGACCCGACCCAGCGCTGCCAGATCGTGGCCGATAAACTGCTGACCGCGATGCATAACGATAACCGCGAGTTCGCGTTGCTGATGTGCGCATATATCCTGCAGGTCAAACCGGAAACGCGGCGGATACGGATCAACACCGCTGGCGAAATCCAGGGCAACGAATTCTTCGACGAGTGATTTCGGATTGGTTCGAGTTCAACAGTTGAACTCACCACCCGTAGAAGATATTTACACTACGATCAGCTGTGGCCGAACCGGGACCAATGTGAAATATCAAACAAGGACAATTTCTGATTTCATGCTGTACAAAACAAATAACACTTCTTCTTTTTCACGCTGGCCAATATTATTTTTTTCCAGTGCCTCGAGCGCGTCGTCAAGTACAGCGATAAATTCATCACCGTCAATATTCATGCCTTGGTGAGTCGCGAGCATATTTTTACCTTTATAAACATCGGGTCCGCCTGTTCCCGAGATAAAGAACGTGGCGGCCCCGTCTTTGACGGTGGCCACATCACTGGCTGCGTATCGAGGAGCAATACGCGGATTGGCCAAATGTATGTCTACGAGGTCACTGGCAATTTTGGTAATTCCCTCTGTCCCGCCCAGTCTTTCGTACAGCGAAGTTTCCATAATTCATCGGCTCGATTGTTATTGTAAGAATCGCCAGCCTAGCATGTCGGAGAGTTTAATTCCCCAATATTCTAGCTAATTGATAACAGACGCTCAGGGTCGATTGGTGAGTGGCAGAAACCGACCCAACTGAGACACTAGGCTTTGGAGCTTCATATTTGAATTTATGGCCATTTCACATTTGATTGATTTATATCAATGAACACGCGACATGGTTGTTGAATTAACCCATTTGGGTGATGAAACATTCAGCAAAAGCA
>JBFGQE010000053.1:0-13253 GCA_041564355.1 Gammaproteobacteria bacterium
ACCACCGACTTTTTCAGCTTCGCGGTGCACCTGATGGGGATTTCGTCGGTGATGGGCTCGATCAACATCATTGCGACCATTCTCAACATGCGCGCACCGGGCATGACCCTGATGAAAATGCCGTTGTTCGTCTGGACCTGGCTGATTACCGCTTACCTGCTGATCGCGGTCATGCCGGTACTCGCCGGCGCGGTCACCATGATGCTGACGGACCGCCACTTCGGCACGTCTTTCTTTGACGCCGCCGGCGGCGGTGATCCGGTTATGTTCCAGCACATCTTCTGGTTCTTCGGCCATCCCGAGGTCTACATCATGATCCTGCCGGCCTTCGGCGTGATTTCGGCGATCATCCCGACCTTCGCACGCAAACCGCTGTTCGGTTACAGCTCGATGGTTTACGCCACCGCGTCGATCGCGATCCTGTCGTTCATGGTCTGGGCCCACCACATGTTCACCGTCGGTATGCCGGTCGCGGGCGAGTTGTATTTCATGTACGCAACCGTTCTGATCTCGGTGCCGACCGGGGTTAAGGTATTCAACTGGGTGACCACGATGTGGAAGGGTTCGATGACTTTCGAAACCCCGATGCTGTGGGCGCTGGGATTTATCGTCATGTTCACGATCGGCGGCTTCTCCGGCCTGATGCTCGGCGTCGCCCCGGTCGACACGCAGTACCACGATACTTATTTCGTCGTTGCCCACTTCCACTACGTGCTCGTAACCGGCGCGCTCTACTCGATCATTGCTGCGTTTTATTACTGGGTGCCGAAGTGGACCGGTCACATGTACGATGAAAAACTGGGCAAGATTCACTTCTGGTGGTCGACGATCTCGGTCAACGTGCTGTTCTTTCCGCAGCATTTCGTCGGGCTTGCCGGCATGCCGCGGCGGATCCCGGATTACTCGCTGCAGTTCGCCGAGTTCAACATGATTTCGAGTATCGGCGGCTTCGCCTTCGGTCTGGCCCAGGTGTTCTTCCTTTACATCGTGATCAAGACGATTCGGGGCGGCGAGAAAGCCACCGACCGCGTTTGGGAAGGTGCAACCGGCCTCGAGTTCGAAAAACTGCCGTCACCGCCGCCTTACCACAGCTTCACCGTGGCGCCCGAGGTCAAGTAGGGCCGGGCGGGTTGCAATTGATACAACAAGAGCAAAACCGTCAGGACGAGTTTTACTCCGCGGAGCGCCGCCGGAGAACCTGGCGGATCGTGATCGCGCACCTGTTGATCGTCGCGACCTTTTTCGTCGCGTCGTTCATCTGGGGTAAGTTCACGTGAAAACGAGCCCGCTCAAGCTGGCGGTTATTCCGCTATTGATGTTCGGATTCGGTTTTGCACTGGTGCCGCTGTACGACGTATTTTGCGACATTACCGGGCTGAACGGTAAAACCGGGCGAATCGAGGCGTCGGAAATCGACGCCAGCGGTGTCGATACCTCGCGCACCATCGAGGTTCGTTTCCTCGCGCAAACCAATACCGGCTTGCCATGGACCTTCGAGCCGCTGGTGAAGAAGATGGAGGTGCATCCGGGCCAGGTCTACGAGGCGATGTACCGCGTGCGTAGCGGCAGCAAGGACAAAACTCTTGGCCAGGCCGTGCCGAGCGTGTCGCCGGGGCAGGCGGCTGAATATTTCAACAAGACGGAATGTTTTTGTTTTACCCAGCAGGAGCTGGCAGGTTATGAAACGCGCGACATGCCGCTGCGATTTATCGTCGGTACGGGTATATCGGACAAGGTCGAAGAAATCACCCTGTCCTACACCTTTTTCAGCCTGGACAGGGGCTAACAGAATTTTAAAAACCAGACTTAACTGAGAGACTATCCATGAGTAGTGCATCAAACGAAGATTATTACGTACCGCACGGCACCCATTGGCCGATTATCGGCTCGATCGGGCTCGCACTGACGGTGATTGGTATCGCCAATTTCCTGCACGGGACCTGGAGTATGACGCCGATGTTCGTCGGGCTGGCGATAATTATTTTCATGATGTACGGCTGGTTCGGCCAGGTCATCGACGAATCGATGAAGGGCATGTACAACAGTCAGGTCGACATGTCGTACCGCTGGGGCATGGGCTGGTTCATTTTTTCCGAAGTTATGTTTTTCGGAGCCTTCTTCGGCGCGCTGTTCTACGCGCGCATGTACGCGATCCCGTGGCTCGACGGCGCATCCAATAATGACGCTACCGCCGAGTACCTGTGGCCCGACTTCGAGGCAGCCTGGCCGTTACTGACTCTGCCGCTAGCCGACAAGTACCAGGTGGCCAAGGATTTCATCGGTCCCTGGGGCCTGCCGGCGCTGAATACGATCATCCTGCTGACCTCGGGCCTGACGGTGACGCTCGCGCACTGGGCACTGAAACGCAAGGATAACGTCTGGCTGGTTTACTGGTTGTTCGCCACCGTGGCGCTGGGATTCGGCTTCGTGGCCCTGCAGGGATACGAGTACGTCCATCTCTACAACGATCTGAACCTGCGTCTCGACTCCGGCATTTACGGCAGTACCTTCTTCATGCTGACCGGCTTCCACGGTTTTCACGTGACCATGGGCGCGACCATGTTGCTGGTAATCATGATTCGTGCGGCGAAGCAGCACTTCACCCCGGAAAATCACTTCGCCTTCGAAGCCGTTGCATGGTACTGGCACTTCGTTGACGTGGTCTGGCTGGGCCTGTTTATTTTCGTCTACTGGCTGTAAGTCGGGATCAATGCAAAAAGCACGGCCTCGGCCGTGCTTTTTTTTTACCCGCAATTGTAGTGAGGGGCAGGGAATTCGTCGGGTCTGCGGCCGCGTTGGCCGCCAAGAAAAAAGCCCGGCGGAGCCGGGCACTAATAAAATTGAGGAAGTTGCTCAGGCCGCAAACGCGGTTTTCATCGTCCTGAAAGCGTTGCTTTCGATTTGCCGGATGCGCTCCGCCGAAACGCCGAACTCGTCCGCCAGCTCGTGCAGCGTGGCCTTGGGCTCATTCAACCAGCGTCGCGTGACGATAATCTGGCTGCGCTCGTCCAGCTTTTGCAATGCCTCGCCCAGTATTGCCGAATTGTATTGCTCGGTGTCTTCCGTCTCGAGTGCGTGCTCCGGTGACGGAACGCTGGATTCGAGCAGATTAACCGGCGCGAGGTAGGCTGAATCGTCGTCCTCGTCCGCGGACAGGTCGAAGCCGATATCGTGATTGTTCAGGCGGTTTTCCATTTCGATCACGTTTTCCCGCGTCACCCCGAGGGTTTCCGCGACATGATCGATTTCTTCTTCCTTGAACCAGCCAAGGCGTTTTTTCTGGCTGCGAAGCTTGAAGAAAAGCTTGCGCTGGGCCTTGGTCGTAGCGACCTTGACGATGCGCCAGTTTTTCAAAATGAATTCATGGATTTCAGCCTTGATCCAGTGCACCGCAAAGGATACGAGGCGCACGCCGACATCCGGATCGAAACGCTTGACCGCCTTCATCAGGCCAATAGTGCCTTCCTGGATCAGGTCGGCGATGGGTAATCCGTAGCCGGCATAGTTATTGGCGATCTTGATCACGAAGCGCAGATGGGGCAGCACCAGTTTCGAGGCCGAATCGAGGTTGCCGGTCTGTTGCAGATCCTTGGCCAGGGAATACTCTTCTTCAGCGGTCAGAATGGGCACGCTTCTGGCTGCCTGTATATAGGCCTCCAGACTTGAACTGCCCGTCAGCGAGGGCAAGGTGTTACCTTTCAATATCAGTTCTGTGCTCATATTAGTCCTCAGTCGATGTACTTTTAATGTACTTTTTTAGCACTCTAAGCATCTGAGTGCTAGCTATTAGAACATATAATACGGTATAAGTTCAAGAGTATTAGAAGATATTAATATACATGCTAAATGTATGGAATTTAACGATAAATTCATAACTTATACGGTTAAAATCATCCCCTGGATCATGCCGGGCGGTGGTTTTAACCTTTCGAGCCGGGGTGCCGCTTCGAGCTGGTTGCGATCATCCTGCAGCAACCGCGGAAGTGCGGCTCAAAAATGCGATAATCTTTTTAATGCGATGTTTTCATTGTGGTTTAATGCGCAGGTTCAAGAGGTAGTCTAATGGCCAATGTTGTACAGCAGGATCGTTTTTCACTGAAATACGTCAATCTGGCGCATCCGCGCCTGGGCGCGCAGGCCGTTTACGTGACGGACGATTTCTTCGCTAGCTGCGAGCGTATGCTAAAAGCCGAGCCGGCCGAGTTCATTGCGGGCAAGTTCGACGATAACGGCAAGTGGATGGATGGCTGGGAATCGCGCCGCAAGCGGGTCGAGGGCCACGACTTTTGCATTGTGCGACTCGGCAAGGAGGGTGTCATTCGTGGTGTCGATATCGACACCAGCCATTTCCGCGGCAATCACCCGCCCGCGGCATCGATCGATGCGTGCCGCAGTGAAGACGACATTCCCGGCGATGACGCCGATTGGACCACGATATTGCCGTCCGTGGGGCTCGAGCAGGATAGTCATCATCTGCACGATATCGTCGATACCGGCGTGTACAGCCATGTCCGGCTCAATATCTATCCCGACGGCGGCGTGGCCCGTTTGCGCATCTACGGCGAACCGCATTGTGACTGGGACCAGCGCGACCCGGCCGATATCGTCGACCTGGTCGCGCTGGAAAACGGAGGTCGCCCGATCGCCTGCAGTAACCAGGCCTTCGGTTCGAGCATGATGAGCCTCTGTCTGCCAGGGCGGGGCATCAACATGGGCGACGGCTGGGAAACCGCGCGCCGACGCGAGCCGGGCAACGAGTGGGTTATTCTCGCGCTGGGCCATGCGGGCGTCATCAGCGCGGTCGAACTGGATACCGCGCATTACAAGGGCAATTATCCGGATCGGGCGTCGATTCAGGCTGGATACCTGCGCGGCGGCACGGTCGAGTCGGCGATCACGCAAAGCCTGTTCTGGCGGGATCTGCTCGCCGAGCAAAAGCTTGAGATGGACGCGGTTTGTCGTTTCGAGGATGAAATCGCCGACCTCGGCGCGGTCTCCCACGTTCGCGTCAATATTATTCCGGACGGCGGTCTAAGCCGGGTGCGACTGTTCGGCCGGATAGCTCGCGAAACGAAATGAGCGGTCGCCGCCTGAAACTCGAGCCACTCAGCCGGGACGGCTTCGCGGCTTACGGCGATGTGATCGAAATCGAGGGCGCGCGACATTTTTCTATCAACCAGGGCAAAATCGAGCGTTACCACGATCTGGCGCGGGTCGAGATCGATAGCGAGGCGGGCGGGCGACCGGTGATCAGCATCATGACCTGCAATCAGACCACGAAGCTGCCCTGCGAGGTAACGGTCGTCGAGCGCCACCCGTCAGGGAGCCAGGCGTTTGTCCCGCTCGGTCCGGGACGCATGATCATTGTCGTCGCCGCCGGGACTGACGATCCGCAAGCGGAAGACTTTGTCGGCTTCGTTGCAGGAGACGGGCAGGGTGTTAACTACCGCGCCGGGACCTGGCACATGCCGTTGATATGCGAGCGCGAAGAACAGCGATTCCTGATCATCGATCGCGCCGGGTCCGGACAGAATTGCGACGAATTGAGCTTTGCCCCGGGCACGCTCTTCGTCGATGGCTGATCCGCTCGCGCCGTCCGGCATTCGCGACATTGCGGGCAAGATCGCGACGCGATGCCGATTGCAAGCCGGCACGGCGTGCTATACTGGCGTTTCGTAGAGTCCGGCCGTCGACCTGTTCCGCTGTCGTCTTTGCGGAGTAAATCCTCCCGCTTATTAGCGCCGCAGCTGCGCGAGAGAACGGGATTTCTGATTCCGGGTTCGCCAGCCGAGCCCCCAGACATGGACTGAGAACATGAGTATTTCCCATCACAAGGTTGTTACGATTCACTACAAGGTAGCCGATTCGGTTAGCGAGGAAGTGATCGACTCGTCGGAAGGCGGTGATCCGATGACCTACCTGCATGGCGCGCGAAATATTATTCCAGGTCTCGAGCAGGCGCTCGAAGGCAAGGCGGTAGGCGATGAACTCGAGGTCGTGATCGAAGCCGCGGATGCCTACGGTGAGCACAGTGAAGATCGCGTGCAACAGGTGCCGATATCGGCGTTTCAGGATATGGAGAGCGTAGAGCCGGGAATGATGGTCACCGCGCAAACCGAGCACGGCCAGGTCAACCTCCTCGTAACCGAGGTGGAAGGCGACCAGGTAACCGTCGACGCCAATCATCCGCTCGCAGGCAAGTCATTGAAATTCAACGTTAGCGTGGAGGATATCCGCGAGGCCAGCGAGGAAGAACTCGCTCACGGACACGTACACGGTCCGGGCGGCCACGACCACTAGGCTAATCGCTCAGGGGTTGAGCGCCTCGCTCTGCCGCTTGATGTTAACCAGCGTCTCCAGGCGCGAGAGTAAATCGTCGGCATCGACCGGCTTGGTGATGAAATCGTTGGTGCCGGCGCCGAAGATGCCGGTGAAATCGGTGCGCTCGTCCTCGCCGGGCTCTATTGTCATCAGCAGCACGGGCAAGCTGAGATAATCGAGCGCCAGGTCGTTGCGCACGGCCTGAATCAGGTCGAAACCGCTCATCTCGCCTGACAGCGTCAGGTCGGTCACCATCACGTCCACGGTGCAATAACCGTTGGCCTCCATATCTTTCCTCAGATAATCCAGCGCCTCGGCGGCATCGCGAAAGTGGACGTAGTCGATGTTGTTCTTATCCAGTATCGCGGTCGTTATTGCAGTCGAGGTTGCACTCTTGTCAACGTAGAGCACCTTGGCCGGGAAATCGCTCTGGGTGCCGAGATAATTCAAGATGAAATTCACCAGTGACTGGTGTCCCTCGGCCTTGTCGAAGTAGGCCGTGACCGCGTCGGTGTCATCCATGTCGGCACCGACGACGCGCGTATCGGTATCCCCGGAAACGACGAAAATCGCGGTATCCTTGTTCTTTTGTGTCTGGCGAATTTCCTCGATCAGCTGATAGCCGTCGGTATCGGGCAGCGTGATGCCGGTGGTGATAATCTCGAAGCGAAAGCGTTTCACCGCGGTCATTGCCTCCTTGCCACTACCGCAGGCGATGATATCGAGATCGGGTGCGCGGTTCGAAATCTCCTTGAACAGGATGGTGCGTGCCGAGTCCGATGAATCGATCAGTAATAGACGGCGTTTTCCTGACATGTGTAATCCGGTTAGCTTGGTTCAATCTGATTGAGATGGCGGGCAACGGCGATCCAGGAGCCGGCCAGTCCAAGTAGAGTACTAGATGTGATCAGAATGATAAAGTCGAGCACGGAAAATGTAATCAGCGAAAAGCCGGACTGGTAAAGCAGGTTCAGGCGTTCCAGCGGGCCGGAAATCGCGAGGTAACCAATTTCGACGATCAACCATGACAGAATGCCGCCAAGCAGGCCGTACCAGACGCCCCCGTAGAGAAAGGGTCGTCGGATAAATGCGTCGGTGGCGCCGATCAGTTTGGTCACGATGATTTCCTGGTAGCGATTCTGTATGTCGAGACGAATCGTGTTGCCGATAATCAGTAAAACCGCGCAGGCAAACAGTAGCGTAATAATCGCCACCGCGCGTCTGGCGATTTCGAGGATCGTGTACAGGCGTTCGAGCCACTCCGTATCCAGCTTCGCGATTTCGACCTCGGGCATCGACTGTAGCCGATTGAGTAGGTTGCGGGCAGCAAAGGTATCGGCCTGCTCCCGGGGTTCGACAATAATCGTGTGCGGCAGCGGGTTGCTGCTCAGCGTATCGATACTCTTGCCAAAGCCCGATTGCTGGCGGAATTCCTCCAGCGAGACATCGCGCGAGATGAAACGGGTCGATAAAACCTCGGGCAGGGCGCCGATTTCCTGTTCCACAGCGCGAGCGCGCTGCTCGTCGAGTTTCAGGTCGAGGTAAAGGCTGATTTGCGAACTCGAGCGAAAATCGCCGGATATCGCGTCGATATTCTTGACGAAAAGGTAAAAACCGCCCGGCAGCGAGAGCGTTATCCCGATTACCGCGACGGTCATGATCGTGGTCGTAGGCGCCGCATAAATCTTGCCGAGGCTGAATAGCAGGGACTGCAGGTGATGCAAAAGGTAGGAAGAGATCTTATTGGTCGTTGCCGGACGCCGGCGGCGGACATTACTCGTAGCCATGACGAATCTCCGCAATGCCCTGGTCCAGGTCGTTCAAAATCAGTTCGCCGCGGTTCAGCGTCAGGCGTGGCTTGTCCAGTTCCTCGATCAGGCCCAGGTCGTGGCTTGCCACCAGCACGCTGACCCCGACCTGGTTGAAATCGACGAAGATTTGCATGATCTCGCGTGACAGCACCGGGTCGAGGTTGCCGGTGGGCTCATCCGCGAGCAGCAGCATCGGCTTGTGCACCACCGCGCGCGCGATGCCAACGCGCTGCTGTTCCCCACCCGACAGCGTGATCGGCATGGATTTTTCCTTGTGGCGCAAACCGACCTTGTCCAGCGCGGCGCGCGTGCGCTTGGCGACTTCCTGGTGCCGGTAACCCTGGATTTGCAGCGGCAGCGCGACGTTGTCGAACACCGGACGGTCGAATAGCAGTTGATGGTCCTGGAAGATAATACCGATGTTGCGTCGAATATAGGGTACGCGCCGGCGGGGCACGGTATTCAGGTTGATGCGATTGAGCAATGCCTGGCCGCGGGTCGGTTTTTCGATCAGGGCGACGATCTTCAATAGCGTGCTCTTGCCCGCGCCCGAGTGACCGGTCAGGAAAGCCATCTGGCCGTCTTCCAGCCGCAGCGACACGTTGCTCAGGGCCTCGTAGCCGCCCTCGTAGCGCTTGGTGACGTTGTGAAACTCGATCATGCGTGGAATCAGGCGTCGGTCAGCAACGCGTCGACAAATTCATCATTGTCGAAAGGTCGCAGATCGTCGACCGATTCGCCGACGCCGATAAAACGTATCGGTGTCTGCAGCTGCTCGGCTACGCTGAATATCATGCCGCCCTTGGCGGTGCCGTCGAGCTTGGTCAGGATGATACCGCTGACGCCAATGGTCTGGCGAAACTGGTCCGCCTGGGCGAGCGCATTCTGGCCGGTACCCGCATCCAGTACGAGCAGGGTTTCGTGCGGCGCCCCGGGGTCGAGCTTGCACATCACGCGCTTGATTTTTTCGAGTTCGTCCATCAGCCCGGTTTGCGTATGCAGACGCCCGGCCGTATCCGCGATCAGCACGTCGATATCGCGCGCCTGCGCGGATTGTAGCGCGTCGTATATGACCGAGGCAGAGTCTGCCCCCTGACCCTGCTTGACGACCGGGACATCGAGGCGGTCGCCCCAGCTCTGCAGCTGTTCTACCGCGGCCGCGCGAAAGGTATCGCCGGCGGCGAGCATGACCTTGAGTTTCTGCTGACGGAATTTTTGCGCGAGCTTGCCCACGGTCGTGGTCTTGCCGGCGCCGTTGACACCCACCATCAGGATCACGAAAGGCTTTTTGCCACGATCGATTTCGAGCGGAGCGGTGCAGGGCTCGAGGATATCCGTCATGGTTCGCTTTAGCGCGTCGATCAGGCTGTCGCTGTCGCCCAGCTGGCGCCGTTGCACGGACTCGGCGAGGCGCGCGGTAATCTTTTGCGTTGCCTGGACGCCGACGTCGGCCAGCAACAGCTGGTCTTCGAGCTGCTCGAGCAGTTCATCGTCGATCTGCTTCTTGCCGAGCAGTAAATCAGCCAGTCCCGAGGACAGGTTTTGCCGCGTTTTCGACAGACGCTGGCGCAGCGATGCGAATAGCCCGGCAGGCTTGTCAGCATCGTCCTTGTCGGCTGATTTGAATCCGAACATCGTTTTTCCGGTTGGCATATTTCAGGCACAATATGCTAACAGAAAGCGCTTGTATCTGTACCTTAAAGCTTGATGAATTCCCGGATCAGAATTATCGGCGGCCGCTGGCGCGGCCGCAAACTCCAGGTGATCGACGCCGAGGGTCTGCGACCGACCCCGGATCGTATCCGAGAGACCCTGTTCAACTGGCTCGCGCCGGTTTGTCCCGGCGCGCGCGTGCTCGACTGTTTTGCCGGCAGCGGGGTGCTCGGGCTCGAAGCCATGTCGCGCGGCGCGCGGCAGCTGGTCGCGTTGGAGCAGGATCGGCGGGCGCTGGCTAACCTTCGCGAGCAGGTCAGTCTGCTCGACTGCGGTTCGGTCGAGATCATTGACGGCGATGCACGCGAGAGCCTGCGTGGCATCGAGCAGCAGTTCGATATCGTATTTATCGATCCACCTTACCAGCAGGCGGCGCTGCGTACGCAACTGCTCACCCAGCTGGAGACGCAGCGGAATCTGGCTGACGGCGCCAGGATATACCTCGAGTGGCCGCGCGCGGAAGACTGCGCGCTGCCTTCGCCCCGGCTCGAATGGTTGAAACGCAAAACAGCGGGTCAGGTCAATTACGCTATAGCCGAATGGCGGCTAAGTCGTTAAACTCTGACGGCGCGCCCCGGCGCAGGCCAGTTTCGCCAACACGAGGATATTCATGACAGGTATCGCTATTTACCCTGGCACATTCGATCCGGTTACCTGCGGACATATCGATATCTGCGAGCGCGCCCTGAAAATGTTCGATCACATCGTAATCGGCGTCGCCGACAGCCTGGCCAAGCAGCCCTTTTTCGATATCAACGAGCGTCGCGAGATGCTTGAAATCGTGTTCGCGGGCAACGAGCAGATCTCAGTAAAGCCCTTTTCCGGGCTGTTGATCGACTTCGCCCGCGAGTCCGGCGCCGACGTCATCATTCGCGGCCTGCGCGCGATCTCCGATTTCGAGTACGAAGTGCAGCTCGCCGGCATGAATCGCTCGCTGGCAAAGGAAATCGAAACCGTGTTCCTGACCGCGGCGCAGCGTTATGCGTTCGTTTCTTCCAGCCTGGTGCGCGAAATCGCGCGCCTCAACGGTGACGTCTCCGAGTTCCTGCACCCGGAAATTCTGCAGCGGCTCACCGCGAAACTCCAGAACGGCCGCTGAACGGGAGCTGCAGGATCGCATCATGGCCCTGATGATTACCGATGAATGCATCAATTGCGACGTGTGCGAACCCGAGTGTCCGAACGACGCGATATCGCCCGGGGAAGAGTATTATGAAATCGATCCCGGACTGTGTACCGAGTGCGTCGGCCATTTCGAAACCTCGCAGTGCGTCGAAGTCTGTCCCGTCGACTGTATTCCGCTGAACCCGGATTACCCGGAAACCCGCGATGAGCTGATGGAAAAATACAGGCGCCTGACAGGGAGCGAGTAACATGCTCGGTGTTCGATCCAGATTGCTGAAGCCTCGCGTCGCGGTCGCTATTTTGTGCCTGTTGTTTATCGGCGGGCAAACTCAGGCGGGCCAGGTCGCGGTCGCCAGCGCGCATCCGCTGGCGACGCGCGCCGGGATCGAGATCCTGCAAAACGGCGGCAACGCGTTCGACGCGGCGATCGCGGTCAGCGCCGTGCTGGCCGTGGTCGAACCCTACTCGTCGGGGATCGGAGGAGGCGGTTTTTACCTGCTGCACCGCGCACGGGACAACCGCCAGGTTATGCTCGACGCGCGCGAACGGGCACCCCTGCTCGGCCACCGCGACATGTATCTCGACAGTAGCGGCAAGGTGGTCAGCGACCTTTCGATGAACGGCGCGATGGCGGCGGGAATACCGGGCATTCCCGCGGCCTTCGAACATCTGCAGCGTCACTACGGCAAACTGCAACTGCAGCGGTCGCTCAGTCGTGCGATCGAATACGCCGAGCAGGGTTTCGAGATCGAGGATTATTATCGGCGCATGGCGGATTTTCGGCTCGAGGTATTGCAGCGCTACGCGTCGACGCGCCCGATCTTTCTGCGCGACGGCGAGGTGCCGGCGAGCGGCACCTTGATTCGGCAGACCGATCTGGCGCGCACGCTGCGCGCGATCGCAGCGCAGGGCCGCGACGGCTTCTACCGTGGCGAGGTCGCAGGAAAACTGGTCGACGCGGTGCGCGCCAACGGCGGCATCTGGTCGCTGCAGGACCTGAACCAGTACCAGGTGGTTGAACGCGAGCCGGTGCGTTTTCGTTATCGCGACGCCGAGATTATCGCGGCGAGCCTGCCGTCATCGGGTGGTATCGTGCTCGCGGCGATCTTCAACATGCTCGACGAACTGCGTCATCACCAGGCCGGGCCGGTGCTGCGCGTGCATCAGCTGGTCGAGGCGATGCGCCGCGCCTATCGCGATCGCGCCGAGTACCTGGGCGACAGCGATTATGTCGAGGTCCCGGTGGAGCGCCTGACCAGTCGCGCATACGCGCGCGAACTGCTGCGCAACTACTCGGCGCAAAAGGCGACGCCGAGTAGCGAGTTGCGCGCGATTGCCGATAGCGGCGGCGGCGCCGATACCACGCACTTCTCGATCGTCGACGACGAGGGCAACATGGTCGCGGCGACCCTGTCGATCAATTACCCGTTCGGCTCCGGGCTGGTCGCCGCCGGCACCGGGGTCTTGCTCAATGACGAAATGGACGATTTTTCCGCAAGCCCCGGGGTGCCTAACGCCTATGGCCTGCTCGGTAGCGGCGCCAACGCGATCGAACCGGGCAAGCGCATGTTGTCGAGCATGACGCCCGCGTTCGTGCGCACGTCGAAACGCACGCTGGTTTCGGGCACCCCGGGCGGTAGCCGCATTATCACGATGCAGTTGCTCGGCATGCTCGAATTTCTAAAGGGAAGTGATGCCCACGGCATCGTGTCTCGCCCGCGCTTTCATCACCAGTATTTCCCCGACGCGATCAGTCACGAAGACAATGCCTTCGACCAGGCCCTGATCGACGGGCTGCGGTCCCGGGGACACCAACTCAAGCAGATGTCCTACCGTTACGGCGACATGCATTCGATTATTATCGATCACCAGAGCGGCAAACTCGACGCGGCGTCGGACCCGCGCATCATCGGCTCGGCAGTGGTCGCGGACTAGTCGGCGTAGCCCGGCATCTCGCGGTCGAGCACACGTTTCATTGCCCTGAAGTACAGGTTATCCCGCTGGCCCCGATGGCGATCGTTTGCATCCGGGGTCTGCACCTGGCGGATAACGTCGGCCGAAATCGGTAACAATGTCTTGCCGCTCGCCATCGCGCGCAGCTGTGCGCGACAAACGCGCTCCAGCAGGTAGAGCAGGCGGATGCCTCGCGCGATCGAGTCCACCGCGACCAGCACGCCGTGATTGCGCAGGAAAACGACTTCCTTTTCGCCGATCAGCCCGGCCAGGCGCTCGCCTTCTTCGAGCGTGTCGGCGGTGCCGAAATAGTGATCGTCGTAGGCGATG
>JBFGQE010000054.1:0-13244 GCA_041564355.1 Gammaproteobacteria bacterium
CGACGCGCGAGGTGATCGATCCGGTGCGCTACATCAGCAATCGCAGCTCGGGCAAGATGGGTTACGCACTGGCCCAGGCCGCGACCCGCGAGGGTGCCGAGGTGACCCTGGTCAGCGGGCCCGTCGCGCTCGCGCCCCCGGCGGTGGCACGGTTCATCGCGGTCGAAACGGCGGACGAGATGTTCAACGCGGTCATGCAGCACGCTGCACAAAGCGATATTTTCATTGCCTGCGCCGCGGTTTCCGATTATCGCGTCGACGAGGTCGCGGCGCACAAGATCAAGAAGGAGAGCGACACGCTGACGCTGAAACTGGTGCGCAATCCGGATATTCTCGCCACGGTCAGCGCGCTCGAATCGGGGCGCCCGTTCTGTGTCGGTTTCGCTGCCGAAACGCGGCAGATGGAAGAGTACGCGCGGGACAAGCTCGAGCAAAAGAAACTCGACCTGATCGCGGCTAACCTGGTCGGCGGGGAAGGCAGCGGATTCGAATCCGAACAAAATCGGCTCGAGGTTTTCTGGAAGGACGGTCGGCACGAGATCGAGCGGGCGAGCAAGGCCGAGGTTGCGAAACAGCTTATGGATTTGATCGCCGAGCGCTATACTTCCGCCCGTTCCTAATCGGCATGCAAGCATGACAGTCAACAAGAGCAGCGTAGCTGAAATCCTGATCGAGGCCTTGCCCTATATCCAGGCGCTCGACCGCAAGACCGTGGTGATCAAGTTCGGCGGTAACGCGATGGTCGATGAAGCGCTGCAAAGCAGCTTCGCGCAGGATATCGTGTTGCTCAAGCAGGTCGGCGTGAACCCGGTCATCGTGCACGGCGGCGGTCCGCAAATCGGCAAGCTGCTGGAGCAGATCGGCAAGCAAAGCCGGTTTATCGAGGGCATGCGCGTGACCGACAACGAGACCATGGACGTGGTCGAAATGGTGCTCGGCGGCCAGGTCAACAAGCAGATCGTATCTTTGATCAATCGTCACGGCGGTCGCGCGGTCGGCCTGACCGGCAAGGACGGCGGCCTGATCAGCGCGCGCAAGATGAGAATCGGCCAAGACGATCTCGCCGAAAACGACCTCGGCCAGGTGGGCGAGGTCGAGTCGATCGACCCGTCGGTGGTCGCAATGCTCGATGCCGACGACTTTATTCCGGTGATCGCGCCGATCGGCGTCGGCCCGGACGGCGCATCCTACAACATCAATGCCGACCTGGTCGCGGGCGAACTGGCCGCGGTGCTCGGCGCGGAAAAGCTGTTGTTGTTAACCAATACCCCGGGCGTGCTCGACCCGGACGGCAATTTGCTGACCGGGCTCAGTGCGGCGCATACCGAGGAGTTGATCGAACAGGGTGTCATTCACGGCGGCATGCTGCCGAAAGTCCGCTGCGCGCTGAACGCGGTGAAGGCGGGGGTCGCCACCAGCCAGATTATCGACGGCCGGGTCAAGCATTCGGTTTTACTGGAACTGTTGACCGACAGCGGCGTCGGCACGTTGATCAGGCGGGACGAGGGCTAGTTTTGTTCTGACTTGAGCAGGCGAAAACGTTCGAGATCGGAATCGAAGCGGGCGTTGATCTTCGCTTTCTCGTCGAGCTTCAGCTCGAGTTGCGCCTCGCGGTTTTCGATCTTGCGCGTGAAGTGTTCTATTTTTTGCGCGAGTCCACCCGGTACTTCCTTGCCCTGTGACAGGTAAACCTCGTCCGCGTTGGCCAGCAGTTCGTCCAGTTTTTCCTGCGTCGATGCGATGCTTTTCTCGATCAGGCGTATCACCGAATCCACGACCGTGAGACGATCTTCGCGCGCGAGATCGATTTCTTCCGCGGAGCTGAAGGTCAGCAGAAGTACCTGGTCTTTCTTGTCCTGGATCTGCTTCAGGCGGGCCTGCTCGGCGCGCTCCGATTCGAGCGCCTGCTGTTTTTCCAGCTCTTCGGCAATCTCTTCCTCGCTGCGCGCATCCTCGGTGGTGCTGAGCACGACGCCCTGCTTGCTCAGCTGCTGGTGCTTCTTTTTTACCTGGCTGGGCGGCAGGCGGTCGCTGTAACGCACTTGCCCGTTTTCATCGATCCACTTGTAAAGCGAGGCCGAGGAAACTGGCGCAGAAAGGACGCACAGAACCAGCGCCAGCGTCACGGCTAGCGAGAATCCGGGGATATTCAGTTTTTCGAGGGCTTTGTGCACGATTTGTCCCGTCATCGACCGCGCGCCTTTAGTGCGGCCGTAAACGCCATAATAGGCTATTTGGTGCAATTTTTCAGCGATTGTTCAGTCAGTTAGCCACAAGTAAACCGGCCACCGGCGTGTGCAGGGCCTGCAGGTACTGTCGACTGCCGGGAGAGGTCACGATGACCGCAACGCCGACGTCCTGGCGTTTCCATTCCGCATCGACGGGAATTCGGTAATGATTTTCCTCCTTCAGCGTTATCGCCCGACTCATGTAGCGCACGACTTGCTGGTGGCGCAGCGTTTCGCCTCGATTCTCGCCGCGGGTTACGTCAGAGGACAGGTTATTTTCGTAAACCAGGTAACGATGGTGCACGGGCCCGCTCACGGCGCGCGTCGGCGGCGACAGCAGGCGAATCACGAGGTGGCCGTCGACGTGGCTGACGTCGAGTTCGAGTTGCAGCGGCGCGCTCGACCGGTTGGCCTGCTGGATATGGTCGAGGATGGTTTTGCTGCCGCGGGTTTCCTTGCCGTTGACGAAAAATTCGGGCGTATAAATCGTGCGCTGCGAGTTGTTCGCGCCGAGTTGCCGCTGCCGCGAGGTATAAGCCCGACTGCCGAAGCGGTCTTTCCACCCCAGGTAGTCCCAGTAGTCGACATGAAAGGACAGCGCCAGCAGGTCGAGTTCGTCGGAGGGCGTCTCGACGAGGCGGGATAACCAGCGATCCGCCGGCGGGCAGCTGCTGCAACCCTCGGAGGTATAAAGTTCCACCACCGCGGTCTGGCGATCACCGCTTTTGACCGTGAGGCGGTCCGCGGCATGGGCCGGCAGGGCGAGGATTGCGGCGAGTATCAGCGTCCTCAGCATAGTGGGTTCCCGTGTTGTGCAGACTATAGTAGACCGCTAACCATGCCTCGAGTTCAGCCGCTGCCGTATTCCACCAGGTAAGCCTCGATCGCGCTTTGCTCCGCGCCGCGGCCCTGGCGCTCGAGGAATTCGAGAACCTGATCGAGCCGCACGATGGGGATCACGTGAATGCCCCGCTGTTCGAGTTCCTCGATCGCCGAGTATTCTCCCTGGCCTTTTTCCTGACGATCGAGCGCGATCGTGACCGCACAAACCGTTGCGCCCTGGGCTTCGATCAGGCCGAGCGCTTCGCGAATCGCGGTACCGGCAGTGATCACGTCATCGATGATCATGACCCGACCTTCGATTTCGGCGCCGACGATGTTGCCGCCTTCGCCGTGATCCTTGGCCTCCTTGCGATTGAACGCGTAGGGCAGGTCGCGCTGATATCGACTGTACAGCGCGCTCGCGGTGATCGCGGCCAGCGGGATGCCCTTGTAGGCCGGGCCGAACAGCAGGTCGAAATCGATACCGTCCTGCTGGATTGCGTCCGCGTAAAAGCCGGCCAGTGCGGCGAGATCGGCGCCGCGATTGAAGAGGCCGGCGTTGAAAAAATAAGGACTCACGCGGCCGGACTTCAGCGTGAATTCGCCAAAGCGGAGCGCACCGCGCTGCAGACAGTAGTCGACGAATCGGGATTGGTAGTCGTGCATGGATGAATCGCCATTAGTCGCCGTTGTGAACTCATGTATCATATCGCCAGATTTCAATTTTGGTAGCAGTTTAAGATGCGTGTGATTTCGATCAACACCAACGGTATCCGTGCGGCAGCGCGCAAGGGATTTTTCGAATGGTTGCCGCGTCAGCGCGCGGATATCGTTTGCGTGCAGGAAACCAAGGCACAGGTCGATCAGCTCGACGTACCGCTGTTTCATCCGAAAAGCTATCATTGCAGCTATTTCGACGCGTTGAAAAAAGGCTACGCCGGCACCGCGATCTACAGTCGACACGAACCCCTCGAAGTGATTCGCGGCTACGGCGAGTCCGAGTTCGACAACGAGGGGCGCTATCTCGAGTATCGTTATCCGCAATTGTCGGTCATCTCGCTGTACGCACCGTCGGGCTCCTCCGGCGATCATAGACAGGAATCGAAATGGCGCTTTCTCGACAGTTTCATGCTTCACCTGCAGGCGCTCAGGCGCAAGCGGCGTGAATTTATCGTTTGCGGCGACTGGAACATTGCGCACCAGAACATCGACCTGAGAAACTGGCGCTCGAACCAGAGGAATTCGGGCTTTTTGCCGGAAGAACGGGCCTGGCTGACCGACCTGTTCGAGCGGGTAGGATTCATCGATGCGTTTCGCATCGTCGATCCGCGGCCCGAGCAGTACACCTGGTGGTCCAACCGCGGCCAGTCCTGGGACAAGAACGTGGGTTGGCGTATCGACTACCAGATCGTGTCGCCGGGCCTGCGGGACAGCATCCGGCGCGCGCGCATTTATCGCGATAAGCGATTTTCCGACCACGCGCCACTGATCATGGATTACGACCTGGACCTGTCTCCTCGGTGAGCCACGAGGCCGCCCGGCACGCGCATGGCCTCGCGGTGTTCGCGCATCCGCGCGTGCTGACCATGCTGTTCCTTGGCTTCGCCGCCGGTATCCCGCTGTTGCTGATTTTTTCGTCGCTCAGCCTGTGGCTGCGCGAGGCCGGTACCGAGCGCGCCGCGGTGACCTATTTCAGCTGGGCCGCGCTGGGTTACTCGTTCAAGTTCGTCTGGGCACCGCTGGTCGATCAGTTGCCGCTGCCCTGGCTGACCCGTCGGCTCGGGCGGCGCCGCGCGTGGTTGTTGCTCGCGCAGCTGGCGATCATCGCTTCGATCCTCGGCATGTCGGCGATCGACCCGGCGGCAGGCTCGGCCAGCCTCGGCTGGATGGCGTTGGCCGCGGTGGCGCTCGGCTTTTCCTCGGCGACCCAGGATATTGTCATCGATGCTTACCGCATCGAATCCGCGCCGCCGAAATTGCAGGCCATCATGTCGGCGACCTATATCGCCGGTTATCGTATCGGCATGCTGCTGGCCGGTGCCGGTTCGCTTTATCTCGCCGACTGGTTCGGCAGCGCGAGCGGCACCTACCTTTACGCCGCCTGGCAATCGACCTACGCGCTGATGGCGCTGGCGATGGGTATCGGCGTCGCAACCACCCTGGTGATCGCCGAACCGATGCGCGCGGTGCAGCAGGACGATCTCGCCGGTGCGCGCGATTACGCCCGTTTCCTGCTGCTGTTCGTGGCCGCGATAGGCGGCTTCGTGCTGGTGTATTTCTACTCGGCGCGGGTCTTCGCAGAATTGAATCCGATGCTCGGCGGTGGCTATCTGGCGTTGTTCCTGGTCGAAGTCGTGCGCTTCGCGGCGGCGGTCGCCGGCGGTTGCGCGCTCGCGCTCGGACTGGTCCGCGTCGGTCTCGTGGATTACGCGATGCTGGAGCAAACCTACCTGCTGCCGGTGCGCGATTTTTTCCGCCGCTACGGCGCCTCGCTGGCCTGGATCCTGCTCGCGCTGATCGGGACCTACCGGATTTCCGATATCGTTCTCGGAGTCATCGCCAACGTGTTTTACCAGGACCTCGGTTTCAGCAAAAGCGAGATCGCCAGCGTGGTGAAAACCTTCGGCCTGTTGATGACGATCGTCGGCGGCTTTGTTGGTGGATTGCTCGCGCTGCGCTTCGGCGTGATTCGGGTGCTGTTCCTCGGCGCCGTGCTGGCGGCGGCGACCAACCTGCTTTTCATGCTGCTCGCCGCGATCGGGCATGACCTGGTCTGGCTGGTGCTGGTCATCTCCGCGGACAACCTGTCGGCCGGGATCGCGAGCGCGGCTTTCGTCGCGTTCCTGTCGAGCCTGACCAACGTTTCGTTCACCGCGATGCAGTATGCGATTTTCAGTTCGCTGATGACCTTATTTCCCAAGCTGTTGGGTGGTTACTCGGGCACGCTGGTCGACGCGCTGGATTACCCGGCGTTTTTCGCGCTGACCGCGCTGATCGGGTTGCCGGTGCTGTTACTGGTTCACGTGATCGGCAAGCGTATCGACGTGAGCGGGCAGGGCTAACGAATGGTGAAATAATCGCTGCCGATGCGATAGCGGTTATCCAGCCACAGCTCGACCCGGTAACGGTCGGGCTCCCAGGTTCCGGGCTCGGGCCAGCCCCAGCCATTCCACAGTTCGGCATACTCCCAGTCCTGCGGCACGGCGTAGTCGATGACCGGGGCGCCGAATAGACGCCCGTCCGAATGGTAATATCGCAGGTGAATGACAACCTGCTGATCCTCAAGCTGCCAGCGCAGATTTTTCAGGCTGACCATGGTGTAAATGTAACGCGTATCGTCCCTGGCGAAGCTGTCCCGGTAGCGCGAGTCATCCCAGTCCGGCGGCGGACCTTCATTGGCGTCGTCGCCGGCTTCGAAAAAAGCCATCCGGTCGAACTCGATCCCGGCCGCCGCCCGCGCCGGGCCGATGCAAAGCAGCGACAGGCCGGCGAAGCCGAGCGCCAGGAGCAGGCGGTGCCGGAGAGTGCGCGAATATTGCCGTGAGTCAGTCTGCAAGGAATCGAATTTATTGTATAGTGTCGCCTCGATTATAGTTCAGCCCCGGATACATGAGTAAATCAACAGCTTTATTTGAGCGCGCCGTCAAGGTTATTCCCGGCGGTGTCAATTCACCGGTACGCGCGTTCAACGGCGTTGGCGGCACGCCGCCATTCATCGATCGCGCCGAGGGCGCCTACCTGGTCGACGTGGACGGCAAGCGCTACATCGACTACGTCGGTTCCTGGGGGCCGATGATCACGGGTCACGCACATCCCGAAATCGTCAGCGCGGTCATCGAGACCGTGAAACAGGGACTGAGCTTCGGCGCGCCGTGCCGGCTCGAAGTCGAGCTGGCCGAGCGCATTTGCGAGCTGGTGCCTTCGATCGACCTGGTACGCATGACCTGTTCCGGCACCGAGGCGACGATGAGCGCGATTCGACTCGCGCGCGGCTTCACCGGGCGTGACAAGATCGTCAAGTTCGAGGGCTGTTATCACGGGCACGCGGATTCGCTGCTGGTCAAGGCCGGGTCGGGCGCGCTGACCCTCGGCGTGCCGAGCTCGCCCGGCGTGCCGGCGGCGCTGGCCGATCATACGATGACCCTGGAATACAACAATCCCAGGCAGGTCGAGCAGTTGTTCGCCGAGAGCGGCGATGAAATCGCCTGCGTGATCGTCGAGCCGGTTGCCGGCAACATGAATTGCGTGCCGCCGGTCAGCGGTTTTCTGCAAACCCTGCGCGATTGCTGCGATACCGCGGACAGCGTGTTGATTTTCGACGAAGTCATGACCGGTTTTCGCGTCGATCTCGGCGGCGCGCAGGCGCGTTACGGGGTGCGTCCCGACCTGACCACGCTGGGCAAGGTCATCGGCGGCGGCATGCCGGTCGGCGCGTTCGGCGGCCGGGAAGAAATCATGAACCATATTGCACCGCTGGGTCCGGTCTACCAGGCCGGCACGCTTTCGGGTAATCCGGTCGCGATGGCGGCCGGGTTGAGAAATCTCGAAATTCTTTCGCGCCCCGGATTTTTCGAAGACCTGGACCGGCGTACCGAACGACTGGTCGAGGGGCTGCTCGACGCGGCCGAGGCCAACGGCGTGGCATTACGCGCGAATCGAGTCGGCGCGATGTTCGGTTTGTTTTTTACCGAGCAGGAACAGGTGTCCCGATTCAGCGAGGTGAGTGCCTGCGACATCGAGCTTTTTCGCCGTTTTTTCCACGGCATGCTCGATCGCGGCGTCAATCTCGCACCGTCGGCCTACGAGGCCGGCTTCGTCAGCGCAATGCACGGCGCCGCGGAAATCGACCAGACGATAGAAGCCGCCGCGGCGACTTTTGCCGAGCTGCAGGGAGAGTAGTATGCCCGGCGCCGCGGGGACTAGAGCCCGAGCATGCCCTTTTTCAGGCCCTTGTCGGCGGGGCGATTACCAAGCCAGATTTCGAGTAACGCGTTCTTGAAATCGTCTCCCTGGATGACGCCGAGCACCTCGCCGTTCTTGCTGGTGCGCACTCCCTGTCCCGGGATGTAATCGAAAGCGTAGCGATCGCCGGCGACCGCGCCACCCTTAAAATACGAGTAAAAGTCCTCGATTCTCGCGCCGAGTTGCTGCAGGGTTTCGGCCGACTGGTTGTTCTCGAAGCCTTCGCGCCAGCCGGTCAATACCTTATCCTCGGACACTTCTTTATAAACGAAGTCCAGCTGTATTCGCCAGGGCCCCGGGCGGGACAGGATCTGCGCGACGTCGTCCGACTTGCTGGTCAGGTAAAGCGAGCCGACGTAAACGTCGACCCAGAATTTTTCCCGCAAGCCGAGCCCGTTGAGCAGCAGGGTCTGCCCGGAATCCGTCTTGATCTCGTCTTCGACGGAGACACCGGAAAGTTCCGCGGCATTTGCGCAGGCCGTACCGAGGTAAAGGCAAACGGCGATCAGGGTCTTGTTCATGGCTGCGATTCCAGGTTCGGATGCGACGAGTGTAAGCCCGCGCAGGTCGAATTGGAACCCCGCTTACTCGTTGGCCGCCTCGGGCTTGACGTATTGAATGACGCCCAGGCGAATCAGTTCGGCATGCAATATCACCGCGCGATCGTGGCTGTCGGGAATCTCCAACAGACGCTGTTTGAGCGTGGTTTCCAGCGGCAACAGGTAAATCAACTGGTACAGGATTTGGGCAAAAGACTGGTTCTCGTCGCGCGGCTTGCCGGCCTGCGCGCTGATGTGGTCTAACAGTTCGACCATGTAGTAAAACTGCTCCGGAATCTCGCGATCGTCGGTATCGTCGAGAACCTCGATTTCAGCGATCGTCAGGCCGTCAGGCTGCGTGCGGGTCGACATGATTTCGAAACGTTCCACGCCCAGTGCGGTTATGCCGAGCAGTCCGTCGGCGCGATTTTCCCAGTCGCAGATCGAGGCGGTCGTGCCGATCGAATAGATATCGGAATCGATGCCGGTCTCCTCGCCGCGATGAATCAGCACGATCCCGAACAGGCTGTTTGCGCGCAGACAGGTCGCGATCATGTCGAGATAGCGTGGTTCGAAGATTTTCAGGGCCAGCGTGTTACCGGGTAACAGCACGGTTTTAAGTGGGAATAGGGGTATTTCGGTCATCGAGTCTTATTGCTCTTCGGTGGATTCATCCCCCCAGCGCGGTGATAGCTGGTTGTCGATGCCAAGCTGGTCGAGAATGCGCGCGACGACAAAATCGACCAGGTCCGAAACCGATTTGACGCCCTGGTAGAAGCCGGGATTCGGCGGCAGAATCACGACCCCGAGACGCGCGAGCTTGAGCATATTTTCCAGGTGAATCGCGGAGAACGGCGTCTCGCGCGGGACCAGGATCAACCTGCGACGCTCCTTGATCGCGACATCGGCAGCGCGGTGAATCAGGTTATCGCTGGTGCCGCCGGCAATCGCGGCGAGACTGCCCATGCTGCACGGACAGACCACCATCGCGTCAGCCACCGACGAGCCGCTCGCCGGTGGCGCCGTCCACTGGTCCTTCGAGTAGACGCTGATCAGTTCGGGGTCGGCAGCAAAATAATCGGCAAGTTGCTGGCGCATCTTCTGCGGCGATCCGGTCAACTTCAGATCGGTTTCCATGCCGAGCACGATCTGCCCCGGCTGCGAGGTGATGAACTGGACCCTGACCTGGTTTTGCAGGCAGCACTCGAACAGGCGCAGGGTGTAATCGGCGCCGGAGGCCCCGGTCATGGCCAATGTGATCGTCGCGGGCTTCATGCGTCGGCCTGCGCTTTGCCGGCTTCGACCAGCTTGTCGGTCGCCTGCGACAGTCGCGCGATCAGGTTTTCGAGAAAAATACGATAGTAGCGCAGCTGGGTTTCGGTCGAGGCCTGCTCCATCAGCGACGTGCTGACGCTCATCAACGAGACCTCGGTGCGTGCGACGATGGTTGCATTACGCGGCTGGCGTGTGAGAAACGCGATCTCGCCGAAACAGTCACCCTGCTTCATCATGCCGACGACCTTGTCGTTCTTGGTCACTTCGACGCCGCCCTTGGCGATGATATAAAAAGCGGTTTCCTGCTCGCCCTCGGTAACGATGATCTCGCCTTTCTTGAACTCCTTCCATTCGCTGGCATTGACGACCTCGGTGATCTGCTCGTCGCTGAAATCCCGGAAGAAGGCGAGATAGCGCAGCGTTTTCCATTTTTCCTGCATGTCGATGCGCTCGCCGACGCCGCGCAGCCGGCCGAACGCGGTGCTCAGATCTTTGGCCAGCAGGTAGGCCGATTCGTAACGATCGTAGATAATCTTGCTCATCGCTTTTTCAACGATCACCGCAATATGGTCCGGCACCTCGGGATTGACCTCGGTGATCGGATCCGGGTCGAGGTTGCTGATCTTGTAGATCAGCGACTCGAGACTGCTCGCCTTGTACGGCGTGCGCTGTGCGAGTAACGCGTACATGACCGCGCCGAGTGAGTAGATATCGGATTGCGCGACGAGTCGCTTTTCCTCGCTGAGCTGTTCCGGCGGCATGTACATCGGCGAGCCCTGTACCTCGGTGTCGTGTCCCTCCGCGCCCACGTCCACATGGGCAATGCTGAAATCCATGATCTTCACTTCGCCGTCGTTGCTGAGCATGATATTACCGGGCTTCAGGTCGCGGTGAATGATGCCCTCGCGGTGCACGTAATCCAGACCCTTGGCGCATTGATAAATGACGTCGACGACCTGGTTGGGACTCAGGCTCCTGTCGCCGGTGACGTATTCCTGCAGGGTCACGCCGTCGACGAATTCCATCACGATGTAGTTCAGGTCGCCTTCCTGACCGGCGTCGTAAACGCTGACGACGGACGGGTGATGCATTCTTCCGGCGCTGTAAACCTCGGCGAAGAAAGCCTCGCGAATCTTTTGCTTGGTGGGGGGGTCCAGGTCGCCCGCGGAATGCGCTACCTTGATCGCAACGGTACGCTGCACGAACGGATCGAAAGCCTCGTAAACCACGCCCATTGCGCCGCGTCCAATTCGACGCTTGATCTCGTACTTGGCAATTTTTGTGGGTCTCTGTGATTTCTCGGACATACTCAAGTTTATGCTTGCATTGCCTGGATCAGACGTTGGTGAATGTTATCAAAGCCGCCATTGCTCATGACAACGATTAGATCGCCGGGCCGGGCATGGTTGACCAGGTAATCGATGATCTGCCCCGTGTCGGGTTTTATCTCTACTATTGTAGGCGTAGATGCGGCTAATTTCGCGATATCCCACGCTAAATCCGGGTTTTCGCAAAGCAGCAACAGGTCGGCGGCGGCCACCGACTGGCCCAGCTGCTCCGCGTGGATGCCCATTTTCATCGTGTTGGAACGGATATCCAGCACCCCCAGCAGACGGCCCGCGGTGCTCTCGCGCAACGCGTCGAGCGTCAGTTTGATCGCGGTCGGGTGATGGGCGAAATCGTCGACGATCCGGACGCCTTTGATTTCGGCGATGATTTCCTGGCGCCGCCTGACGCCGGCGAATTCGCGCAGCGTTTCGAGCGAGTTTGCCGGCGGAACCCCGACGTGGCGCGCGGCGAGCAGTGCCGCGGTTGCGTTGAGCAAATTGAAGCGCCCCGGCTGCGGCAGTTCGAGTCGATGGCTGGACTCGTCGTCGCGGAAATGAAGCCGTGCTTCGCTATCGAGGTAGCAGTCCGCCGACGCGTCGCTCGAGGAAAAGCCGACCAGCTCGCTCCAGCACCCCATTTGCAGCACGGCTTCGAGCGCGGCGTCGTCGCGGTTGACGATAAGTTGCGCGCTGGCGGGCAGCGTGCGCACCAGGTGGTGGAATTGTTTCTGTATCGCGGCGAGGTCTTCGAAGATGTCGGCGTGGTCGAACTCGAGGTTATTCAAAATCAGCGTGCGCGGGTGGTAATGCACGAACTTCGAGCGCTTGTCGAATAGCGCCGAATCGTACTCGTCCGCCTCGATGACGAAAAAGGGGTGCTTGCCCAGTTTCGCCGAGTGCGAAAAATTCTGCCCGATACCGCCGATCAGATAACCGGGCTCGAGCCCGGCCTGCTCGAGTATCCAGGCGAGCATGCTGCTCGTGGTCGTCTTGCCATGGGTGCCGGCCACGGCCAGCACCCAGCGCGATTGCAGGACGTTTTCGTAAAGCCACTGCGGCGCCGACGTATAACGCAGTCCGTGTTCGAGAATGTGCTCGAATTGCGGGTTGCCACGCGTGATCGCGTTGCCGACGATGAACACGTCGCAATCCTGCGGCAGGTCCTCCGCCCGGTAACCGTCGTGCAGATCGATCCCCGCCTGCTCGAGCTGGGTGCTCATCGGCGGGTAGACGCCCGAATCCGAGCCGGCGACGTCGATGCCGAGCTCGCGCGCGAGCAGCGCGATACCCGCCATGAAGGTGCCGCAAATGCCGAGAAGGTAAATTTTCACTAGTACAACCAGACGGTCATAAATTGGTAAACCACGAAATAGTTGAACGATATCACAGCCGACAGCTGGGTCGAGATTTCGAAAGCACGCTTGAAGATCAGCGACAGCACGGCCAGGTTCCAGACCAGGATCGCGAGGGTGATGTAAATCAGCGTGCTATCCGGATCACCGCTGCCGGCGCCGGCCATGCGGTAGGCCGGAATCGCGGCCGCGCTGATCACCACGTTGATCCCCACCAGCGCGGAAAAGGTTTGCTGAAAACGCGGTAATAATTTCTTCCAGCGCAGGCCGAAAAAGGCGATCAGCCCGAGCATCACCAGTTCGAGCAGGATTTGCATATTGACCGTTGAGGCGCTGCGCTGCTCGTCGACGAGTTGGGATCCGAGCATGAAATAGACCATCACGGTCAGCAGCGTGCACTGCGGACTGTAGGGCAGGCGTTCCGGGCTCGACAGCAGCAGGGTCATCAGCAGGTAATGCTTGAGGCTGGTCAGCCATTGCACGGTAATGTTTTGCATTTGCGACATCATAGCGGCTTAAAACCGCAACACAATAAGACAGGAAAAGCGATGTGGAAAAAAGCGCAGTTGGTTATAATCACGCACTTTTAGCCTGAACACATATGAGCGAATCCCCGGCGACCGATCTGGGAACTTTCCAGGGCTTGATCCAGACCTTGCAGAATTACTGGTCCGAACAGGGCTGCGTCATCCTGCAGCCGCTGGATATGGAGGTGGGCGCGGGTACTTTCCACCCGGC
>JBFGQE010000055.1:0-12945 GCA_041564355.1 Gammaproteobacteria bacterium
CAAGGGCTCGCGGCTGGTCCCGCTGAACCAGGACAAGCCGAGATCGAGCCCATCCCAGGTTTGTGAATAGCGCAGCGCGTAATCGACGTGCCGCTCCGCACGCGAGGATTCGTACTCCGCCTGGTCGGTATCGACGACCAAGGGGGGGCGCAGCCGCCCTTCGGCCTCGCGGAAAGTCCGCTCGCGAAAACCGGGCAACAGCAAAACATCGACCACCCCCCAGTCATGGTAACGCTTCCAGTGGACCATCGGCTGGCCGAGCTTGTCTTCGCCATCGATTCCCTCGACCTGGTCGATCTGATTGATCACGTCGACCAGGTGCTGCGATTCGGTCACGCCCCAGAACATCGTGTTAATCCCAACGCGCCACTCGTCGTCCCCGTCGACATGCAGCCAGAGCAAGTCGCGGATGTCGGCATGCTCGCGCCCCGCGTCCTTGCTGTCCGCGCGCAGGAACACTTCGACTCGCCACAGGTCGTCGCCCTCGTTCCACTCCCCGCTCCACTTCGGCTTGAACGACAACGTGACGTTGTCGTCGAACTGCTGGTCGAACTGCGCCTCCTCGCTGAAGGTCACGGCTTCGAGCGCGACGTTGCCCGAGAATTCCGCAACCGCCTGCGCGGCGAAAAAGAGGAGACCGACGCCGACCGGCAACCCCCGCATGCTAGTTGATCCGCTTCAACGACTGCGCGCGGAAATCGGCTTCCGTCAGGCCGGTTTTGAAGCGGTAATCGGTCCACTCGAGCAGCGTGCTCTTGCCGGTCTGATGATTGATCATTTCCATCCTGGCGGGACGCCAGTAGTGGCCGAGATATTGCTGAAAATCTTCTTGCGTCAGGGTTTTCAGCAACGCATTCTTGCGGTCGAAAAACTCGGCCCGGACCAGGCGGTAGGCTTCCTGGTCGAGCCAGGCGACCTGGCGCGTATAGCCGGAGTGCTCGTAGGCCGGGTGACGTTCGACCACGTGACAAACCCAGTTGCCGCAGGGCTCCTCGCGCAGGTACCGGTAAGTATACTTTTCGACTTCCTGCGAACCGAGGTCCTCGAAGGCAAAGGTCGAGCCCATGAACGGCCCCGACTTGTTGCGCGAACTGATGCGCTTGACCCGTTTCAGCGCCGGCAGGTAAAGCCACTGGTCGTCGGGTTCGAGCCCGTGCGAGTAAGTCAGCATCTTGGTGCCCTTGACGTCGGCCGGCTCGTCGAAGATCGACAGGCTCTTGTCGCCGTCGCCGTCGACCTCGAGCGTGCGGATACGGATCAGTCGTGTCGAGGTTTCTCCGGCCCTGTTCTTTAGCGTCATGACCATATTCGCGGTGAAATCGGTAAAGCCCTTGTCGTAAGCCTTCGCCGCGCGCGCGATCTCTAGGCCTTTTTCCTCGGCCGTCTGCGCCGGCAGCGCGAACGGCAGGCACAGCAGGGTCAAAAAACAGCAGGTGACCAGTTTAGGCATGGCGATGCTCCTTGCGATCCAGCGCCATCAACAATGGCGGTAACAGTAAAAAATCGGCGACGATAGCGAACACGATCGTGACCGCGGTCATCAACGCCATTTGCGAGTTCAGCATGAACGCGGAAAAAGTCAGCACGGTGAATCCCGCAATCAGCACCAGCGACGTGACCACCAGGGCGAGGCCCACGGTATTGAACGCATAGCGTACCGCATCCTCGCTGCCGAGGCTGTTTTCACGGCGCGCGCGCAGGTACTTGCTGAGGAAATGCACGGTATCGTCGACGACGATACCGAGCGTCATGCCGGTCACCACCGATAGCGCGAGGCCGATCTGTCCAACCGCGATCCCCCAGGCGCCGAAGGCGAGCGCTGCCGGGATCAGGTTCGGAATCAGGCTCAGCAGGCCGATCTTGATCGAGCGCAGCGCGAACACGAGGATCAGCGAGATCAGGATCAGCGCCAGCGTGGTGCCGAGCAGCATGCTCTTGATATTGCGCTCGCCGATATGGCTGAACATGATCGTCGGGCTCGCCCCGGCGGCATGCATGCCGGGCGGCGTGTTTTCGCGCAACCAGGCCTGAGCCCGCTCTTCCAGGTCGAGGACCGTCGTCGTCGTCATGTTGTACAGCATCACCGTCATGCGCGTCGCCGACTTGTCGATGTTGAGCTGATTATTCAGGTCGAGTCCATAGGGCAAAGACATTTCATACAGCAGCAGGTACTGCGCGGCGAGGTCGCGCATGTCCGGCAGGCGGTACCAGCCCGGGTCATCGCCGTGCATGCTCTTGTTCAGGCGCTTGAATGTATCCGTGATTACGTTGACGTGAATCACTTCGGGCTGGGCGCGATACCAGTTGGCGAAGTTTTCGACATGCTGCTGAAACATCGGGTCGCTCACGCCACCGTCCTGGCCGGATTCGAGCGAATAATCGATCAGGTACAGGCCGCTTAGATTGGCCGAGGCAAAGTCTGCATCGCGGCGAAATTCGATGCGCTCGCTAAAATACTTGACGAAATTGTCGTTGAGCTCGTTTTGCGGCACGAACGAGATCAGCAGCAGACAGCCGAGACCCATGCCGAGCAGCAGTTTGCGCCGCTTGGCGATGACGAACTCGGCGAAGCGCGCCATGATCCGGCTGGACGCGGTCTCGGCCACGGTCTGCCGACCGGGCAGGATCATCATCACCGCGGGCAGGAAAGTGACGCTCAGTACGAACGCGATCATGACCCCCATCGCGACGATGTTTCCGAGGTCGTGAAACGGCGGCGCGTCGGAAAAATTCATGCTCAAAAACCCGATCGCGGTGGTCACGCTGGTGAGGAATACCGGCTGCAGGTTGATGCGAATGCTGTCGGTCATCGCGGCCTCGCGCGATTCGCCTTGTTGCCGCGCGAGCACGTAGTTCATCAACACGTGCACGCTGTCCGCGATCGCCATGGTCGGGATAATCATGATCGCGGAAAACGACGGCGGCGTCAGCGCGATACCAAACCAGCCGGCCATGCCCATCGCGCCGACGATAGAAAAGATGATGATCATGAAGGTCGCGAGCGTGCCGGCGAAGCCGCGCACCCAGAAAAACAGTACCACGACAAACAGCAGCAGCATCAACGGAAACAGCGTCGACATATCGTACTGGCTGGCTTCCGGGAACGCCTGGTTCATCATCACGATACCGGTCAGCTTGACCTCGATGTCGGGGTAATTTTGCTCGAACTCGGCGCGCAGCGCGCGCACGAAATCGACCACTTCGGGGTTTTCCACGATCGGGTCGACGCCGGGTAATTCGACGGTAATGTTGACCCCGGTGACGTGCGCTCGCGGCGAGATCAGGCGATTCACCAGCACCGGTTCATTCAAGGCGATTTCGCGGATGCGCCGCAAATCGTCGTCGCCGAGGCTGGCCGCATCGTAGGCGAGATCCTCGACCAGCAGGTCATCGCCGTCAGCCGAGGTGTGCTGGTAATTCGTAATCGATTCGACCCGGGTCGAATACGGCGTCTGCCATGCCCGCTCGGTGAGCCATGCCACCGCGCCGAGCGTTTCGCGGGTGAATACCTCGCCGTCCTTTGGCACCAGCACGAACATCGCGTTGTCGTTCTTGGCGTAGGTGTCCTGCAGATATTCGAAGGCCATCAACTGTGGATTGTCGTCGCCAAAAAACACGCGGTAATCGTTGGTAAAGGTCAGGTGCTGCGCGCCGGCGCCCATGATCGCAATCCAGATCACAGACAGCGCGACGACGAGCCACCGGTAACGCAGGATAAACTGGGAATACTCCCTGGCCATTTCGAAACCCCTTATTATTGTTTTCGCAGTAATTGCAAGAACTGAATCAGGCCGCTGCCGGTCTGCTTCAGCTTGTCCAGATTTTGCGCGACCTTAGCCGCGCTGAGGCTGCCCTCGAGCGTCGCCGCGATCATTACCGCGAGCGCATCCGGGTCGACATCCTCGATCATCACGCCGGTGTCGCGCGCGCGCCGCAATAGAGCCGCGATCGACTCGTGCCACTGATCGTAAATCCTGGTCAGGCGGACGCGAAATCCCTCGTCGATCGGCGCCATCTCCTGGGCCAGCACGCTGAGCGGACAGCCGAGCTCGATATCGGTCATCGAGAACGATTTTCCCGAGTTCCGGATCAGCGCGATCAGCCCTTCGATCGGGTCATCCACCTGCTCCAGCGGCTTGATGAAACTCAGGTAAATACGGCGTGCGATGACCTCGTCGATAACCGCGTAACCGAGTTCGGTCTTGCTCTTGAAGTGATGGTAGAGCGCACCCTTGGTGACGCCAGTCTGCGCCAGGATGTGACTCAGGCTGGCCGATTGAAATCCATTCAGGTGAATTTCCTTGTAGGCCGCGAAAAGGATGTTTTCACGCGTGTCGGGCACCGCGTCATCGAGCTTGCGCCACCAGTAAACATCGTTGTCGGTTAAGCCATTCATGCAAACATCCATACCAGTTGGTATGTTTATAATACCGACCGGTATGGATGTCAAGCGCTTTTACCGCGCACAGCGGATGGCTGCCGCAAGTGACGGTTAAACAGCGACGATAACGCGTACCGCGTCGAGGCGAAGCCTCGCGTGCGCAAGCGCGTTCTCGAAATGCTCGAGCTGGTCGCGAAAAAACCGGATTTCCTCGTCGCGCACGCCCGGGTTGACCCGTTGCAGCGCGATCAGCCGCTCGATTTCGCGGCCGAGCAGTTCCTGCGCGCGGCCGCGCGCGTCGGCGACCAGCGCCGGTACCCGCGTATCCGCGACCAGTTCGGCCTGCTCGAGCATTTGTGCGAGCTCGTCCTGCCGGGCCTTGACTACCTTGATCGCGGTATCTTGATCGACTCGCTGCAGGCCACGCGCAACCCTCTCCGACGGCAGTCTTTCGGCATGATCCCGACCGCTTTCATCGAGCAAGACGCGCACGCTCGCGTTCGGGAAATAACGTTCGCCGTGATGACGGTGGTCGTCGCTGAAGTCCATCAGGTAGTGGCACTCGGCGAGCAGGCTCCCCGGGGAAACGCCGCTCTCGGGCAGCGCGATCAGCGCGGTATTACCGAATTCGCTGCTCAGTATCATGTCCATGGCATTGCGCACGAACGGGTGCTCCCAGCTCAGGTAATGCAAGTCTTCGTTGGCCAGCGCCGCGCTGCGCTCGTAGGTCACGGTCATGCCGTCGTCGGGCAGCCCGGGCATCGGGGTCAACATGTTATCGCCCGGCGTGATGACCCAGCGATCCCGGCCGCGGATGTCGCTGTTGACGCCGTAACAATCGTAAATGCGCTCCATGAAGTGGAACAGGTCGAAGTCGCGCTCGCGCCGCAGCGCCTCGTCGATCAGCCGATCGGCGACCTGCGGCCGGCAGGAGTTGGCCTCGAGCAGCCGGTCCCGACCCCGCTGCAGCGCGAGCTTGAATTCCTCGTGCAGCTCGCACGTGCGTTGGATGAACGCATCCTGCGATCGATCGGGATTATCCAGCAGCTCCTGCAGCTCGTGCTGCAGGTTCTGGTAAACCTGATGTCCCGCCGGGCAGGTGTGGCGAAAAGCGTCCAGTCCCTCGTGGTACCAGCGAAACAGCAATTCGCGCGGGCTGCCCTGCAGGTAGGGAATATGGATGTGAATGATCGCGTTTTGCCCGATGCGATCGAGCCGCCCGATGCGTTGCTCGAGCAAATCGGGATGCAGCGGCAGGTCATAGAGCACGAGATGATGCGCGAACTGGAAATTGCGGCCCTCGCTGCCGATCTCGGAGGATACCAGCACCTGCGCACCCTCTTCGGGGTCGGCGAACCAGGCCGCGGCACGGTCGCGCTCGACCAGGCTCAAGTCCTCGTGAAACAGCGCGGCGCGGATTCCGAACTGCTGTTTCAATGCGGCCACGAGTTCGATCGCGGAAGCCGACGCGGCCAGGATGACGAGAACCTTGCGCTCGCGATTTTCGCGCAGAAACTCGCCGAGCCAGTCGCGGTAAGCTTCCGCCCCGCCCTTCGCCGCGAGACTCACCGGGTGCACTTCACGCTCCGGGAAGCCCTTGACCACGTGTCGCGTATTGCGAAACAGCACGCGTCCGGTACCGTGCCGGTCGAGCAGATCGTCGAGCTCCTGGCTGCGCCCGGGATCTTCGAGCAAGGCCTCGACCTGCGGGGCGAGCTGCTGGTAGCCCTGCTCCTCGTCGAGAAATCGACCCAGATCGCCGAATCGATCCGGGTCCAGCAGGCGCAGGCGAGCGAAATGGCTTTCCTTGCCGAGCTGTTCCGGGGTCGCGGTCAGCAACAGCAGGCCGGCGGTGCGTTCGGCGAGCTGTTCGACCAGGCTGTATTCCGGGCTGACCGCATCAGGCGACCAGGCCAGATGATGCGCTTCGTCGACGACCAGCAAATCCCATTCGCCGTCGCGCGCTCGCTCGGTCTGGCGCCGATGCTTGACCAGAAACTCGAGACTGCACAGCACGAGCTGCTCGGCATGGAACGGATTCTCACTCTCGTCCAGCTCGGCCTCGTCGTGTTTCGGGCCCTCGAGTCGGGCCTCGTCGTAAATACTGAACATCAGGTTGAAACGGCGCAGCATTTCGACGAGCCACTGGTGGATCAGCGATTCGGGCACGATGATCAATACCCGCCGCGCGCGCTCCAGCAACAATAGCTGGTGCAGGATCAGGCCGGCCTCGATCGTCTTGCCCAGGCCGACCTCGTCGGCGAGCAGCACGCGCGGCGCGTAACGGCGGGATACCTCGTGCGCGATGTAGAGCTGGTGGGCGATCAGGCTGGTGCGGCAGCCGGCCAGGCCGAACACCGGCGACTGTTGCAGCGCGTTGGCGATCTCGCGCGAATCGATGCGCAGGCTGAACCACTTGTTGCGGTCTACCTGCGCATTCAGCAGGCGTTCGGCGGGTTGATTGAGTTGCAGGAAATTGTTCAGCCTGCCCTCGGGCAGATCCACCGGCGCGCCGGATTCATCCTCGCAGCGATAGGTTATCATCCCGTCGGCTTCGGCCAGCTCGACCACCCTCAGCGCCTGCCCGTTCTGATTTTCGAGCCACTCGCCCTCGCGAAATCGCACCCGCGTCAACGGCGCGTCGGCACGCGAGTAGAGGCGGGTTTCGCCAGTCGCCGGAAACACGATGGTGACCGTGCGGTGCTCGATTTCGATCACCATTCCGAGACCGAGGTGCAGTTCGGCGGCACTGATCCAGCGCTGCCCGACGACGAATTCCGACATGATTAAAGGCTTTGAAAAAACGCGCGCGATTATAGCAGCTGGGTCGCGGCAATGCTTGCAGTTGGCTGGCAACTTGCACAGAATGCGGGCATGCTCGCGCCAGACAGTAACGGGTACTTCATTACCGGATCAGATACCGACGTCGGTAAAACCTATATCGCCTGTGAAATCGTGCGCCAGCTGTGTGCACGGGGATTCCTGGTGGAGACGCGCAAGCCGGTCGAATCCGGTTGCGCGGAGGACGCGAACGGCAACCTCGTCACGCATGACGCGGCCGCGCTGCAAAGCGCAAACCAGAACCGCGAACCCCTCGAGCGCATCGTCGCCTTTCGTCTGCGGGCGGCGCTCGCGCCGCACCGCGCGGCGAGACTCGAGGGTAGCGAGCTGTTCATCGAAGCACTGATCGACGCCTGTATACGGGACGATCCGACCGCCCGCCTGATCGTCGAGGGCGCCGGCGGCTTTTATTCTCCACTCGCCGAAAACGGCCTCAACGCGGATCTCGCGAGCGCGTTACAGCTGCCGGTGATCATTGTCGTCGACGATCGCATCGGTGCGGTCAACCAGGCGCTGCTGACGCTGCAGGCGGTCGAGAGCCGCCACCTGGTCGTGGCCGCGATCATCTTGAACCAGGTCGGCAGCGAACACGAGGCCGGAATGGACAATCTCGCCGATCTCGAGGCCTGCTGCGCACTGCCGGTTTTCCGTTGCCAATACGGCGCGAGCCTTCCCCCCGTCTTCGCCGGCACCGATGACTGATTCGCGACTCGACCGCTTTCTCGCACCCTGGGTCTTCGTGCTCACCGGGATCCTGTTCAACATCCTGTCGGCGGTGATCACGCATTATTTTATCGGTCTCAACAACGACCGGATTGGCGGCATCGATCTCGAAATCAACAACAAGCAGGTGCTGATCGACAGCCTCTGGCAATCCAAAACCGAGGTCGACCGCAAGCAGGAATTCTTTATCCTGCTATTGTCCGACAAACCCGACATGCCCGGGCTGATCAAAAAGCTTTACCGCGATTACCTGACCGGCCTGGTCGAAACGCACCATCTCGGCGACTACCGCGAGCGCATCGCGACCAGCGACGGTGCGGACCTTGCCGTGCTGCTCGAAATCAGCCGCGCGGCTCAGCGCGCGATCATCGAGTCGATCAACGACAGTTACTTCGAATCACTCGAATTGCGCGAGGCCAGAATGCCGCTGGAGCGCGCCAACTCGCGCCTGTTCAGTATTGCCATCTTTCTCCAGGTCGTAGGCCTGATCCTCGTGCTCGCGCGTGACCTGAGAAGACATTAAGAGATGCCCCGAGGTTACGCGGTCCTCCTCACCGGATACGTCGGCTGGGGCCTGTTTCCGCTTTACTGGTCGCTGCTAGAGCACGTGCCCGCGCTGGAGGTGCTGCTGCACCGCATGCTGTGGGCCGTGCCGTGCCTGTTGCTGCTGGTGATGCTGAGCCAGCGCCGGCGTACCCAGGTCGAGGGCGCGTTGCGCAACTGGCATGAACTTCGCTGGCTGGCCGTATCGAGCATCGTGATCTGCTTCAACTGGGGCATTTACATCTGGGCCGTGCTCAACCACCGAGTGATCGAAGCCAGCATGGGTTATTTCCTGACCCCGCTGCTGAACGTGCTTGCCGGGGTCATCGTGTTCAAGGAGCGACTGCAACGACTCGACATCGCCGCGGTAATACTGGCGACCCTCGGGGTTGCCTACTACGTGAAAAGTACCGGCATCCTGCCATGGATCGGTCTCGCGGTCGGCGCCAGCTTCGCCGCTTACGGATTGCTGCGTAAACAAATGACCACCAACGCGATCCCGGGGCTGCTGGTCGAAACCCTGCTGTTGCTGCCGTTTACGCTGGCGCTGATCTGGTGGTTGCACGCCCGGGGCGATGCGCTGTTCCTGAATCTCGATCATCGCACCGACCTGTGGCTGATTCTCGGCGGGCTAATCACGGTGGCGCCGCTCGCGTTCTTCACCGCCGGCACGCGCATGCTGCCGATGACCACTGTGGGCATCCTGTTTTACGTGACGCCGTCGCTGCAGTTCCTGTCCGGGGTGGTGATCCTGGGCGAACCGTTCAATCTGGACAAGCTAATCGCATTCATCGGGATCTGGACCGGGCTGGCGCTGTTCAGTTACGGCCTGCTGACCCGCCGCAACGACCCGCCGCGGTTCGGCGCAGGCTAGGCAACGAAGTCCGGCATATTGCCGACTTCGACGATCTTCATCGCGTTGGTGCCGCCACCGGTGCCCATCAGGTCGCCCTTGGTAATGATAACCAGGTCACCATCGGCGATCGTGCCGCGTGTTTTCATCAATTCGACCGCTTCCTGGTTCGCCTCGGCATGATTCGTATGCACGGTCGGGAAATAGACCGGGAACACGCCGCGGTACAGGTTCACCTTGCGATTGGTCGATTCGTGCCTCGACAGCGCGTAAATCGGAATACCGGAACTGATGCGCGACATCCACAGCGCGGTCGATCCGGATTCCGTCAGCGAAGCGATGGCGCGAACGTTCAGATGGTTCGCGGTGTACATGGTCGCCATCGCAATCGCCTCGTCGACCCGGGAGAAGGTATCGTCGAGTCGGTGCCGTGACTTGATCGCGTGGACGTGCTGCTCGGCATTCAGGCAAATGTCGGACATCGCCAGCACCGTCTGGCTCGGGTATTTACCAGTCGCGGTCTCGGCCGAGAGCATGACCGCATCGGTACCGTCCAGCACCGCGTTGGCGACGTCGAACACCTCGGCCCGGGTCGGGATCGGATTTTCCCGCATCGACTCCATCATCTGCGTCGCGGTAATCACGACACAGTTCAGGTTGCGCGCGATACGGATAATTTGCTTTTGCACGGCAGGCAGCTTGGCGTCCCCGATTTCGACGCCGAGATCGCCGCGCGCAATCATGATCGCTTCCGACGCGGCGATGATTTCCTCGAGGTTTTCCAGCGCCTCGGCGCGCTCGATCTTGGCCACCAGTCCGGCACTGCTTCCGGCGCCCTCGAGCAGCTTGCGCGCCTGGTTGATATCCGCCGCGTTACGCGGAAACGATACGGCGACGTAATCGGCGTCGATCTGTGCAGCGGTCTCGATATCGGCCACGTCCTTGTCGGTTAACACCGGCGCGGTCAGGCCGCCACCTTTCAGGTTGATACCCTTGTTGTCCGACAGCTCTCCGCCGACCTCTACCGTGCACTGGATGCGGCTGCCGTCAACCTCGTCTACCTTTAGCACGATGCGTCCGTCGTCCAGCATCAGCGTATTGCCGGCGCGGACGTCTTGGGGGAGCTTCTTGTAGGTCACGCCGACCTCGTCCTGGCTGCCGGCATCCGGCGGACACTCGGTGTTCAGGCAGAACCCGGACCCCGGTTCGAGCTCGATCGAGCCATCCCTGAATTTCTCCAGGCGAATCTTCGGTCCCTGCAGGTCCGCCAGGATCGCGAGATGACGATTGTTTTTCTGGCTGATGCGGCGAATATTTTCGGCGCGCTCGATATGGTCCTCGACCCTGCCGTGGGAGAAGTTGAGCCGGACCACGTCTACGCCGGCCTTGATCAGGCTGTCGATGGCTTCGTTGGACTCGGTCGCCGGACCGAGGGTGGCGACGATCTTGGTTCTACGCGGAACTGCTCTCATATTCGTCAAACCTCGCCTGCAGCATCATCACCGCGGGCAGTTGTTTACCCTCGAGAAACTCGAGAAAGGCACCGCCGCCGGTCGAGATATACGAAACCCGGTCCGCGATGCCGTACTTGTCGACCGCGGCCAGCGTATCGCCGCCACCGGCGATCGAAAAAGCCGGCGACGCGGCGATCGCTTCGGCGATCACGCGCGTGCCTTCGCCGAACTGGTCGAACTCGAACACGCCCACCGGGCCATTCCAGACGATCGTGCCGGCGCGCTGCAACAATGCCGCAAATCGCGCCGCGGTTTCGGGGCCGATATCGAAAACCATGTCATCGTTGTCGACCGCGTCGACCGCCTTGACCGTCGCCGCGGCGGTTTCGGCGAACTCCTTGCCGCAGACCACGTCGCTCGGTATCGGGATTTCCCGGCCCTCGGCGCGGGCCTGCATTACGAGACGCTGCGCCTCGCCGACCAGGTCCGCCTCGAACAGCGATTGACCGACATTGTAGCCCGCCGCGGCGATAAAGGTGTTGGCAATGCCGCCGCCCGGAATCAACTGGTCGGCGAATCCGGAAAGCGACTCGAGCACGGTCAGCTTGGTCGACACCTTGGCTCCGCCGACGATTGCGACGACCGGTTTCGCCGGTTCGTGCAGCGCCTTGCCGAGCGCATCGAGTTCGGCGGCGAGCAGCGGCCCGGCGCAGGCGATCGGGGCGAAGCGACCCACGCCGTGAGTCGACGCCTGCGCGCGGTGCGCGGTACCGAACGCGTCCATGACGAAGACATCGCATAGCGAGGCGTATCGTTTTGCCAACGCCTCGTCGTCCGCCTTCTCGCCCGCGTTGAAACGCACGTTTTCGAGCAACGCGACATCACCGTCGTTTAGCTCGGGGGCCTGTTCGAGGTAATCGGAGATCAGCGGCACCGGCTGGCCCAGCGCATCGGCAAGATAGTCCGCGACCGGATGCAGCGAGTACTGCGCTTCCGGTTTGCCCTCCTCCGGCCGACCCAGGTGCGACATGATCAACAGCCGCGCGCCGGCGTCGATGCAATGCCTGATTGCCGGCAGGGAAGCGCGAATTCGCTGGTCGCTGGAAACCTTGCCGTCTTTCAGCGGAACGTTCAGATCCTGGCGGATCAATACGCGCTTGCCGGCGAGCTCGAGCTCGCTCATCTGCAACACAGGCATGGTAAGGCCTAGCCCGCGATAACGCGCGCCATCTCGACCACCTTGCTCGAGTAGCCCCACTCGTTGTCATACCACGAAACCAGCTTGACG
This sequence comes from Gammaproteobacteria bacterium, assembly GCA_041564355.1. Classification (GTDB taxonomy): domain Bacteria; phylum Pseudomonadota; class Gammaproteobacteria. The sequence goes on from JBFGQE010000055.1 coordinate 12,084, forward strand.
AAGGTATCGTCGAGCTGGATACCGGCTTCGGCGTCGAAAGTCGAGGTACAGGCTTCGCCGACGAAGTCGGTCGATACGACTTTGTCCTCGGTGTACGCGAGCACGCCCTTCATGGCGCCCTCGGAGGCAGCTTTCATCGCCGCGCAGATCTCGTCGTAACTCGCGCCTTTCTCCAGCTCGACGGTCAGGTCGACCACCGAAACGTTCGGCGTGGGCACGCGGAACGCCATGCCGGTCAGCTTGCCGTTCAATTCCGGCATGACCTTGCCCACGGCCTTGGCCGCGCCGGTCGACGACGGAATGATGTTATCCAGAATACCGCGTCCGCCGCGCCAATCTTTCATCGACGGGCCGTCGACCGTTTTCTGCGTCGCGGTAACCGCGTGGACGGTGGTCATCAGGCCGCGCTTGATGCCGAAATTGTCGTGCACGACCTTGGCGATCGGCGCCAGGCAGTTGGTCGTGCAGGAGGCGTTCGAGATGATCGCTTCGCCGGCGTAAGACTCGTGGTTGACGCCGAACACGAACATCGGCGTATCGTCCTTCGACGGCGCCGACATGATGACTTTTTTTGCCCCCGCATCGAGGTGCTTTTGCGCGGTTTCCTTGGTCAGGAAAAGACCCGTTGATTCGACCACGACGTCGACCTCGAGCTCGGACCATTTCAACTCGGCCGGATCACGCTCGGCAGAAAGACGAATCGACTTGCCGCCAATGATCAGCATGTTGCCCTCGACCGCGATTTCGCCGTCGAAGCGGCGGTGCACCGAATCGTACTGCAGCATGTAGGCGAGATACTCGGGATCGAGCAGGTCGTTGATACCGACGACTTCGACATCGTCGAAGCCCTGCGCGGCACGAA
>JBFGQE010000056.1:0-12937 GCA_041564355.1 Gammaproteobacteria bacterium
CGCCGCGGCCAGCGCGCCGAGCAGGATCTTGCCGGGCTTGGCGTGCATGTATCCAAACCACTCGCGGCGACGATTCGCGAGCAGCCACAGTCCGATCGGTATCGGCTCGAACACGTAAAGCCAGATGATGTAACTGAAAGGATTGCCGGCCGCGCGCACGCCGACCCCGTCCGCCACGGTGTAACCCGCAATCAGCACCGAGGTCGCAAGCCCCCAGCGCAGCGCCAGCGGCGGGATCTTGCCGAAGGTGCCACCGGCAAAGGTTATGCTGATCAAACCGGCACTCACCAGCGCAATGCCGAACATCGACCCGATGGACAGCCATTCGCCAGCGAAAACGACCGCGCCGATCACGACCAGCACCGGCGCGAGCCCGCGAAACAGCGGGTAGACCTGCGACAGATCGCCGGCGCGGTAGGATTTAGACAGGGTTACGTAGTAAGCCGTGTGAATCAGCGCGGACGCGATCAGCGGCGGCCAGCTGGCCGCCAGCGGAATCGGGAACAGGAAAAGCAACGGCAGGCAGCAGATCGCACTAACCAGCCGGTACGATGCGATACTGTACTCGGGCGTGCCGCCCGACTTGGCCATCGCGTTCCAGCTCGCGTGTAGCAGCGCGGCCAGCAACACGAGACCAATGATGGACGGCGCCATCGCTCAGCCGCCAATGGCGCGGCTTGCGGTCAACTCATGCAGGCGCTTCAGCCCCCTGCCCAAGCTCTGCTTTTTGACGGCGTTTCTGGTTGAACATGATAAACGCAAGCAGTATCAGCGCCGGGATGTAAAACACTTCCTTGTAGATCCGCTCCGCCTCTTTCTTGACCACGGCAATCTGCACCGGCTCGTCGCCGTAATAGTCGAAGGACTTGCCGATGCCCTCGAAGAAGGGCGTTCCCGGGAAGGGTTCTTCGACCAGGGCGCGGTCGCCGTCAATCGTCACGCCGAGACCCGCTTTCTTCAGGCGCTCCGCGGCATCGCCTTCGGGCCCGAAATCGACCAGGATCGATGTCGAGGTGATTTCGCCGGTATCGAAATCGGCGCCGCTGACCTCGATCAACAGCCGGCCGCCGTCAGGCACCGTATCGATGACCTCGTAAATCGCGGCCGGGGAATGCTCGTCGAACGGCGGCGCTACCCTGTCGAGCCAGTAACCCGGTCGGAACAGGGTAAACGCGACCAGCAACAGCAACGCCGACTCCCAGTGCCTGTTGCGCACGAACATGAAGCCCTGCGTCGCCGACGCGAATAGCATCATCGCTATCACCGCGACAATGAAAACGAAAAACGCCTTGGCCACGCCCACGTCGATCAGCAGCAGATCGTTATTGAAGATGAACAGACACGGCAGCAGCGCGGTGCGGATATCGTAGGCGAAGCCCTGAATACCGGTTTTGATCGGGTCGCCCCCGGATATCGCCGCCGCGGCGAACGCGGCGAGACCCACCGGCGGCGTATCGTCGGCGAGGATGCCGAAATAGAACACGAACAGGTGTACCGCGATCAGCGGCACGATCAGGCCGCTTTTCGCGCCGAGGGTCAGGATGACCGGCGCCATCAACGACGACACGACGATGTAATTCGCCGTGGTCGGCAGGCCCATGCCGAGAATCAGGCTCATCACCGCAACCAGGATCAGCATCACGATCAGGTTGCCGCCGGAAAGAAACTCGACGAACTCGCCGACCACCTGGTGCGCGCCGGTCAGCGATATGGTGCCGACGATGATACCGGCCGCGCCGGTGGCAACCGAGATACTGATCATGTTGCGCGATCCCGCGATCATGCCATCGACCCAGTGGCCGACACCCGTGCGAAAGGCGTGCCTGTAGTTATTGGTTTTGCGGAAGAACTCCTTGAGCACGTCCTGGGTCAGGGTCACGATGATCATCGCGATGGTGGCCCAGAAAGCCGACAGCGCCGGCGACAGGCGCTCGATAATGATGCACCAGATCAGGATCACGATCGGCAGGATGTAATACAGGCCGGTCATCGCGGTCTCACCCGCCTTCGGCAATTCCAGAATCGGCGAATCCGGCGGGTCCACGACCAGGTCGGGTTGTTTCGATGCGAGGTAAACCAGAAAGACGTAACCGGCGCCGCAACCGAGCGCGACGATGTAGAAGGCCGCGTCCGGGGCAACGTCCTTGATCCAGCCGAGGCCGAAGTAGACCGCTATGCCGAGCAGACCGATGCCGATAAAACCGCCCAGAAAACCGATCAGTTTCGACATGAAGGTCAGGCTCGAAGGCGGCTTGGGCAAGCCTTTGAGGTTCATCTTGCAGGCTTCCAGGTGCACGATGTAGACCAGCGCGATATAGGAAACCAGGGCCGGCACCAGCGCGTGCTTCAGGATATCGGTGTAGCTGATGCCGGTGAATTCGGCGATCAAAAAGGCCGCCGCGCCCATGACCGGCGGCGTCAGCTGGCCATTGGTCGACGACGCAACCTCGACCGCGCCGGCTTTTTCCGGGCTGAAACCGGTGCGCTTCATCAGCGGAATGGTAAAGGTACCGGTAGTGACCGTGTTGGCGATCGACGATCCGGAATAAAGACCCGACAGCGCCGACGCGACCACCGCGGCCTTGGCCGGGCCACCCTTCAGGTGGCCGAGCAGCGCGAACGCAATCTTGATGAAATAGTTGCCCGCGCCGGCCTTTTCGAGGATCGAACCGAACAGCACGAAGAGGAATATCAGCGACGCCGACACGCCCAGCGCGACGCCGAACACGCCCTCGTTCTGCATCCAGAAATGCCACATCGCCTTGCCATAGGATGCACCCTTCCACTGAATGGCCTCGGGCAGGTTGGGCGAGTTGCCGAAAAAGACGTAGGCGACGAATACGCTGGCCACGATCAACAGCGGCAGGCCCAGCGCACGATATACGGTAATGCCGAGCACCAGCATACCGACCGTCGAAATGATCAGGTCGCCCTGGGTCGGCAGGCCCGCACGTACCGCGATCTCGTTGCGCAGTACGACGATGTAAAGACAGGTGATGATGCCGATCGCGCCGAGTAACCAGTCGTACCAGGGTATGTGATCGCGCGGACTCGATTTGAACAACGGGAAAGCCATGGCCGCGAGAAACAGGCCGAACGCGAGATGGATCAGGCGCGCGTTGGAGCTGGTTACGACCAGGCTGAGACCGGTAACGTCACTCAGCCAGAAGGGCAGGTTCGACGCGATGTAAAGCTGGAACAAGGCCCAGACGAAGGCCGTCCCGGCGATGAACTTGGCTTGCCAGCCCAGCGGCGCGCGGGCGCCCGTATCGACCATCGCGACCAGGTCGTCCTGCATGCTGGACTCTTTCTGATCGGCGCCAGTTTCTTTTTGATCCGACATACCCCTACCCCCTTTTAAACTTCTCGTACACTTGCTGTTCCGCCGGCATCGCTGAAGCGCAACAGGTATTACCCGGCAAGACTCCCCCGCAGGGTCGCCGACAGATGCGGCGCTAGAATCCGGGAAGTGCCGGCCTTAGAAGCGAACGGGCCGCGTGATGCGACCCGTTTGCCTTACTGCTTGTTGAGTTATTACATCCAGCCCCGTTCTTTGTAGTACTTGACCGCACCCGGATGCAACGGTGCCGACAGGCCGTCCTTGATCATCTCGGATTCCTTCAGATGAGCAAAAGCCGGGTGCAGCTTCTTGAAGTCTTCGAAGTTTTCGAACACGGCCTTGACCACGGTGTAGACCACCTTGTCGGACACGTCGGAACTGGTGACGAAGGTCGCGCCGACGCCGAAGGTCTCGATGTCTTCCTTGTTGTTGTACATGCCGGCCGGGATGGTCGCTTTGCGATAGAACGAGTTTTCCTTGACCAGCTTGTCGATCGCCGGGCCCTTGACGTGCACGAGGTGCGCATCACAGGTGGCCAGCGACTCCTGGGTCAGCGCCGACGGATGGCCGACCAGCCAGAAGTAGGCGTCGATCTTGCCGTCGCAAACGGCCTGGCCGGTTTCCGCGGATTTCATTTCACCGGCGAGTTTCAGGTCGCTGCGTTTCCAGCCCAGGGCTTCCTCGATGACTTCCCAGGTGCCGCGCGTACCGGAACCGGGGTTGCCGATGTTGAGGCGCTTGCCCTTGACGTCGGTCAGCTGATCGATGCCGGCGTCGGCGCGGGCGATGACCGTGACCGGTTCCGGGTGCACGGAGAACACGGCGCGCAGCTTCTTATACGCACCCTGGTCTTCGAACTTGGAAGTACCGTTATAGGCGTGGTACTGCCAGTCGGACTGGGCCACGCCGAACTCGAGTTCACCGGTGCGGATCGTGTTGATGTTATAGATCGAACCGCCAGTCGACTCGGCTGAACAGCGGATGCCGTGCTCCTTGCGGTCCTTGTTGACCAGCCGGCAAATAGCGCCACCTGTCGGGTAGTACACCCCGGTTACGCCGCCGGTACCGATCGAAATGAATTGCTGCGCCGCGATTGCCGGACTGCCGACGAACGCGGCCGCAATGAGCGAGACGAGTGCAATCTTGCCTAGGTTTTTCATGCTTTGCTCCTTCGAATTGTGATGCCGATTTTCTTATTCACGCAGTTCACCGGTTCGGCGTCCGCTGGACTGCAGGGATCCTGATTGACGCGACACATTATTCTCAGCTGCCGCAATTTTGTCAAAACCAGTCCCAATCTAAACATATAACCTGAAGTTATACCACTATAAAAATATGAACCCTGGCTATCTCTTTCAAGGCTAATCGACTAAATTACCGCGACCTTTCCAGGCAGCCCCCGAGACCTTGCAAAACTCGCTGAAAACAGAGCTCCGACACTTATTCGTGATCGCGATTCCGCTCGCGGCGGCCTATTTTGCCGAGTTCGCGATGTTTATCGTCACCAAGATGGTGGTCGGCAAGCTGGGCTATCACTCGCTCGCCGCGGTCGGCATCGCCGGTGACCTGGCCTTCGAAGTGCTGCTCGTGCTGATGGCCCTGTTGACCCTTGTCGGGGTCCTCGCCGCGCAGGCGCTCGGCGCGGGCAGGCGGGACGATCTCACCGACTCGGTGCGCCAGGGATTCTTCGTCGCGACCGGCCTGGGCCTGCCGGCGATGGTCCTGATCTGGAACCTGGATTACGCGCTGATCCTGACCCACCAGGATCCGCTCGTGGTCGAGCTGTCGGTGGAGTTCCTGCAGGGGCTCAGCGGCGCGGTTTTACCCGTGCTGTGGTTCGCGGTGCTGCGCAACTACGTCGCGGTACTCGCGCAAACCGTGTCGATCTTCGTGATTACGTCGATCGCCGTCGGCCTGCAGTACCTGCTGGCCCGCTGGCTGGTATACGGCGGTCTCGGGCTCGAGCCGCTGGGCCTGTTCGGCGCGGGACTCGCGATCACGCTGGTTTCCTGGTTCATGTTCATCGCGCTGGCGCTGCACGTCTACCGCAAACCGCTATTCCGCGGGTACGACCTGTTCGGCGCGAGCTGGCGTTTGCGCTGGCCGATCTGTCGCGAGATTCTCGTGCTGGGCCTGCCGGTGGCCGCGCTGACCTTCCTCGAAGCGGGCCTGTTTATCGCGACCGCGATTCTTTCCGGGGTCATCGGCGCGAAGACGCTGGCGGCATACGAGATCACCATGGCCTGGGCCGGCGTGCCGTTCGTGATCGCCTTCGGTTTCGCCGAGGCGACGATGTTTCGCGTCGCGCACGCGGTCGGCCGCGGCAGCATGGTCGACGCGCGTCGGGCCGGCTTTCTCGGCATGGGCCTCGTCATCGCGATTACGGGCAGTCTGCTCAGCGTACCGTTAACCCTGGCTGACGAGATTATCCTGTTCTTCATCTCGCCGCAGGATCCGGGCTTCGCCGAAGTGTCCGCACTGACCGCGCAATTCCTGTTTATCGCTGCGATCTTCATGATTTTCGACGGCCTGCAGGCGGTCGCGGTGCGAGCCCTGCGCGGCATGAAGGATAACCTGATACCGCTGTGGATCGCCGCTTTCGGCTACTGGGTTCTCGGCATCGGCGGAGGTTCATTGCTCGCGTTCCGGCAGGGCATGGGCGGCGCCGGACTCTGGTGGGGGCTCGCGGCCGGGCTGGCGGTTGCAGCCTGTTTGCTGAGCTGGCGGTTTCACCGCCTTGCCCGGGCAGAGGCACGCTAGGTTTCCGGCCCGGGCCAGGGCTATTCCCTTTGGGGTAGGCTGTTTAGCCATTCATAAGTATATTAGTTTTTACTTATTTACTTAATAATAACTCTCGAATTTAGACAATCTTTATAAATTTCACTATCGAGAGGAGAAGTACCATGTTGAAAAGCAGATTTATTACGCTGATAGCGTCCACCTTGCTCGCGTCGAGCTTCGCGTCCTTCGCCAACGAACCGGCAACCCAGCCCGAGTCAGCAACGACCGCGCCAGCCCCGACCGCACAGTTCAACCCGTTTGATCCGACCAGCTGGATGACTTTTATGCCCGCGACGGCACAGACCAGGGATTCAAGCGAACTGCCGTTTAACGCGGCGCATCCCGGCTCATGGATGAAAATCGTCGATCCGAAGACCCACATGTCGGCGCACATGATGTTTACCAACCCGGCCAGCTACACGCAGTTCATGAACCCCCGGTTCTACATGGAATTCATGAAGCCGGAAAACATGATGGCATGGATGAACCCCGAGTCGTACCAGGTCATGCTCGATCAGCAGACCATGACTTACTGGATGAATCCGAATGCTTACATGCACATGTTCGAGCCGGCCATGTACCAGCAGGCCATGAACCCGGCCAACTACATGGTGTACATGAACCCGAACACCTATGCCAGCCTGTTCCAGAACGATACCTGCGACAGCGAAAACCCTGGACAGTCTAACGGTTTCTTCGGTTACGGCTGTCAGTAGAACCCAGATCTCCTCGGGACTCCCCCGAACCTTGGCGCGGCCCCGATGGGCCGCGTTTTTTTATTCCAGCGTCGCGCTACGACCGTAAAAGCCGAGGTTCTCCTCGGCGGAGAAAACCCGGCCCGGGGTTTCGTAATAGGAAAATACCGCGACCACGCGCGCGCGCTCGCCGCGAGGCGCGCTGACACGATGCGCGGTATTCTTGCCGCGAAATACGTTCAGGTCGCCCGCGCCCAGGGGCAGGGTTTGCACCGCCGGATCTTCGCCAAGCAGCAGCCGCACAACGCCCGCATAATTCGGATCTGCATCGCTGCGCAGGTCCCGGCGATATTGGAACTCTCCGCCCTGCTCCGGCGCCTGCAGCAGCAGCGTGGTGGTGAACTCGGAGCGATCGAAATGCCAGTTCAGACCCTCGCCCTCGCCGTAGGCGAGCACGTTGGCGCAGGCCAGCGCATCGTCCATCACATAGAGGCTTTGTTTTTGCATCACCGCGGCGAGAAAATCGATTAATTCACGCGACCGGTAAACCCGTATCAGGCTGTCACCTATCTGATCGCCGCAAAGCGTGTGGTTGACCGTCTCGACCCGCGCCAGCGCCGGGTGATCGGCATCCAGCCCGCCAATTTCGTCGTCGAAGTAAATGTTGTGCCGGCGCGCATGGGTGAAGGATTCGCGCTCGAGCTTCTCCAGGATATCGGGCAGCATCTGCTCGATTGCCGGGCGGCGCAACAGACCCTGCAGGGTAAACATGCCGTCGCGTTCGAGCGTGGCCCGACATCGACGAATCAGCGCCTGCCCGGCATCGCCGTCGAGGCGGTGCAGTGGATACTGATCGAGATCGAGCAAGTCATTCATCGCGATAATTCTATGCGCTGGCAAGACCCCTCACAAGCAGGACAAGGCCAATCGTCAGGTCGGCGCGCCGCGGTAGAAATGCCACAGAAACAGGCTGCCGGCGCTGCGATACGGCGACCAGTGTTCGACCAGCTCGCGCGACTGCGCTTCATCGGGCGGCGTGTCTATACGCTTCAGCTTTTGCAGCGCGACGCGAATCGCGAGATCGCCGGCGGGAAAGATATCGGTCCGCTGCAGGGAAAACATCAGGTATATTTCCGCGCTCCACACACCGAAACCCCTGAGCGTGGTGATCGCTTCGACCGCGCTCGGATCGTCGAGGTCCGCCAGCCCGTCGAGGTCGACTTTCCGCTCGACAACGGCGCGCGCCAGTCCCTCGAGATACTCGACCTTGCGTGCGGACAGGCCGGCGGTGCGCAATGCACCGGCGGGTAAACGCAAAACCGGCTCGGCCTCCATCCGCGGCAGGAGTTCGCGCAGGCGGGCCATGATTGCGGCCGCCGCGTCGGTCGAAATCTGCTGTGACACGAGCGTCGAAACAAAGGTAGCGAAACCCGGATCTCGCAGGCGTGGCGGCGGGTAACCGACCTGTGCGAGACCACGGCGAACATCGCCGTCGAGTCGCGCCAGCGCGTCCAGGTGCTGATTGATCAATGCCTGGTCCATACCCTGCCGACGATAGCCTTTTAGTGCTAACATGACCATCGCAAAAAAACCTGGTGCAGGGGAACATCGATGGCAGCTTACTGGATCGCGCACGTAACGGTTACCGACCCCGAGGCCTACGCGGAGTACGCGAAGCGCGCGACCGGGGCGATCGAGGCGCACGGTGGCGAGTTTCTCGCGCGCGCGACGCGCACGGTCTGGCTCGAGGGCAACGAGCGCGAGCGTAACGTCGTGGTGCGTTTTCCGAGCCTGGAAGACGCCGAGCAATGCTACCGTTCGGAGGCCTACCGGGAGGCCCTCGCCTACGCGCGGAATGCGTCCGTACGCGACCTTTGCATCGTCGAAGGCAACTAGGCGGAGCCGTCGATCATGCCGCGTTTACCTCCGCAGCTGGTTGACGAGTTTCAGCGCGACGGCGTGGTGCTGCTAAAAGGCGTATTCGGCGACTGGATCGATTGCCTGCGCGACGGCGTCGAGGCGAACATGCGCGACCCCGGACCCTACGGACGCGACTACCTCGAGGCGGGCCAGTCGGGGCGCTTCTTCGGCGACTACTGCAACTGGAACCGCATCGAGCAATACCACCGCTTCATGTTCGAGTCGCCGGCGCCCGCGATCGCGGCCGAGTTGATGCAATCAAACGAGGTGCGTATTTTTCACGAGCACGTACTGGTCAAGGAGCCCGGCACCGACAAGGTCACGCCCTGGCACCACGATCAGCCTTATTACTGCGTCGACGGAAGACAGGTCTGCAGCATGTGGATTCCGCTCGACCCGGTCGACGCGGAAACCTGCCCCGAGTTTATTGCCGGGTCGCACGCCTGGGGACGCTGGTTTCTGCCGCGAAAGTTTACCGGCGTCGATTACGATCATCGCGACGAAAAACTCGAATCGATCCCGGATATCGACGGCCATCGCGACGAATACGATATTCGCAGCTGGTCGCTCGAGCCCGGCGACGCGATCGCCTTCCACTTCCTGACGATTCACGGCGCCCCGTCCAACCTGTCTTCGTCCCGACGACGCCGCGGATTTGCCGCACGCTGGCTTGGCGACGACGCGGTTTACGCGCAGCGCTCGGGAGAAATTTCACCGCCTTTCCCCGGGCTGGAGAAAAAACTGGCGCCGGGAGACCCGCTACATACGGAAGAGTTTCCGCAAGTGTTCCCCTAACCGGGGACAGGTTATTCGGGGACAGTATACTTAATTCCGGGTTATTCGGGGACAGTATACTTAATTCCGCCGTACGGAATTAAGTATACTGTCCCCGGATTTTCGGTCCCCGGTTTTTCTAGAGGTTGTAGCCACTCTCTTCGTGCGCGGTCAGGTCGAGTCCGACCACCTCGTCCTCGTCGTCGACCCGCAGACCGACGAACATGTTGACCAGCTTGAGAATCACGAAAGTCGCCAGCGCGGTCCAGGCAACCGTTGCAATCACGCCGATCGCCTGCACGCCGAATTGCTGCGCCATCGTCACGCCCTCGGCAAGCCCGGCGCCGCCCAGCTCGCTGGCGACGAAAATCCCGGCGGCGAGCGTACCCAGCATGCCGCCGACACCATGCACCGGAAACACGTCGAGCGAATCGTCGATATGCAGTCGCTGCTTGATCGTGATCGTGGCGAAATAACAGATGCTGCCTGCAAGAAAGCCGATCAGCAGCGCCGCCATCGGCCCGACAAAACCCGAAGCCGGCGTAATCGTGCCGAGTCCTGCGACCATGCCGGTCACCGCGCCGAGCGCGGACGGCTTGCCATAGCGTTTCCATTCGATCAGCATCCAGGTGAACGCACCGGTGGCGGCGCTGATATGCGTCACCAGCATCGCCATGCCGGCATCCGCGCCGGCGCTGAGCGCGCTACCCGCGTTGAAGCCGAACCAGCCGACCCAGAGCATCCCGGCGCCGGTAATCGACATCGTCATGTTATGCGGCATCATCGCGGTTTTCGGAAAGCCCTTGCGATTACCGATAACCATCGCGGTCACGATCGCGGCGACGCCCGCGGTGATATGCACGACCGTGCCGCCGGCGAAATCGAGCAACCCCATCTGGCCGAGCCAGCCGCCGCCCCAGACCCAGTGGCAAATCGGCAGGTACACCAGCAACAGCCACGCGGTGGTAAACAGCAGAATCGCGGAAAAACGCATACGCTCGGCGAAGCCGCCAACGATCAGTGCCGGGGTGATGATCGCAAAGGTCAACTGAAACATGCTGAACACGGTTTCCGGGATCGTGCCGGCCATCGCGTCACGCGTCATGTCGGCGAGAAACAGGCGCGACAGCCCGCCCCAGATGGCGTTCGCCGCTCCACCGTCGCCGAACGCGATGCTGTAGCCGACGGTAACCCAGACCAGCGTTGCCACGCAGGTAATCGCGAAACACTGCATCAGTACCGAGAGCACGTTCTTGCTGCGCACGAGACCGCCATAAAACAGGGCCAGTCCCGGCAGCGTCATGAACAGTACCAGCGCGGTGGAAGTCAGGATCCATGCGGTGTCGGCGCCGCTCGCATCGCCGTCGGCGAATACCCCCGAGCTGGACAAAAGGAGCGATGTGAACAGGGTCAGGCGCATCGGGTTCATGGTCGTCTCCTATAGCGCGCTGGCGCCGGTTTCTCCGGTGCGTACGCGAATCACGTTCTCCACCGGAGTAATGAAAATCTTGCCGTCGCCGATCTTTCCGGTTTTCGCCGCTTCGATAATCGCGTCAACCACGGCGTCGACCTGGTCGTCTTCGATCGCAACCTCGATCTTGACCTTGGGGATGTAGTCGACCACGTACTCGGCGCCACGATAGAGTTCGGTATGCCCTTTTTGACGGCCGAATCCCTTGACCTCGTATACGGTCAGCCCCTTTACACCGATGTCGGACAGCGCCATGCGGACGTCGTCCAGGCGAAATGGCTTGATGATTGCAGCAACAATTTTCATCCCGGTCTCCGATCGTGGAAGCACGACAAAGTACTGCTAAATCCCGAGAAAGTCAGCTATTGGGATGTTGGAGCCAGATTTCGGGGTATTCTGCACTATTCTGGTGCAGATCATCGAGACTCGAGCGGCCTACCACAAGCGATCGAGCATCTGGTAGTAGCGTACCGCGCTGGCGAGAAACCAGGGTTTACCCGTATACAGGGGTCGTGTCTCGAATCGCATCGCGTCGAACGCGGTCGCACCCCGCGGATCTCCCAACAGTTGCAGGCCCAACCGGTTACCGAGGTAACTGGCGAGACAAATGCCTGAACCGCAATATCCCATCGCGTAATAAATACCATCCTGTTTGCCCAGATGGGGCAAGGTATCGAAGGTGTAGGCGACAAAGCCCATCCAGGTGTGGCTGATCTCGATCTCTTCGAGCGCCGGAAAAATGCGCAACATTTCGCGACGCAACGCGGGCAGGCTTTTCACCGGATCGGACTCGAACACCAATACCCGTCCGCCGAACAGCAGCCGCCGACCGTCGGCGCTGCGGCGAAAATAGACCACGATCCTGCGCGTATCGCTGAACACGCGGGCGCGGGGCATGAGCCGCTCGGCCAGGGCAGATTCCATCGGCGCGGTGGCAAGCATGTAACTGCCGATCGGAATCACGCGTCGCTGCTGCCACGGGGTCACCGTGCCGGTATAACCGTTGGTCGCGACGACGACATCTCGTGCCTCGATTGTGCCGCGACTGGTGAGCACCTTGAAACCCGATGCATTCCGCTCGATCGACGTGGCACGACACTGTCCCGCGACCCTGGCCCCTTTTTCCGTGACGAGCCGCAGCAGCCCGGCGTGGTACTTCGCCGGGTCGAGCCCACAGTGTCGCTCGACCACCAGCCCACCATGATAATAGTCGCTGTCGATTTCACTCGCCTGGTCGGCAGGCTCTACCACCCGCAGCGGCTGCTCCAGCCCGCTTGGCTGCCGCTCGACCGAGGCTTTCAGCTTTTCGAATTGTCGCCGGTTATGTGCCGCGATGAAGCGACCACAGCGCACGAAATCGCATTCGATTCGTTGCTGCTCGATGAACTCTCCCAGCCAATCGAGCCCGCGGCGAGCTTCGCGTAAAAGCGCCACTGCGCGCTCGGGCCCGAAACGTCTGGCCAACGTGCTGAAATCGGGTTTGATTTCACCGCTTATCTGCCCGCCATTACGCGTGCTGCACCCCCACCCGATCGTCTCTGCATCGATTACCAGCGTGTCCCGGCCCGCGGAGGCAGTTTGCAGGGCGCACTGTAATCCCGTATATCCGGAACCAATGATCAGCACGTCGGTCCTGGCAGGAAGGCTGGAGGGCGGTTCATCCCGCGGCGGAGTCAGTTCCCACCAATATGGCTCGGCCTTGAAATCGTGACTGCAGAAAGTGTAACTCAAGAATTCGTGATCTCTGAAGCGTCAAAGCGAGACAGGATAAGGGCTTAGAAGTGATCCAAACCGTTCGCCGAGAGGTATAATTCCTTGTAGCACCTATACTTGCTCAATACTGTAGCCGGTTGGCGAAATTTAACGTAACTGGTTCAACGATAACAACGATAATTTCGAGAAAAGCAAACCCCGACCTGGCGATGCGCCCGGCACGGGCCAAACGGAGCTGAAGCG
>JBFGQE010000057.1:0-12812 GCA_041564355.1 Gammaproteobacteria bacterium
CGGCCTGGTCCTGCGCCAGTGACTCCTCGCAATTTCCCATGATGACGGCGATGCCCCAGTCGCGAATCAGTTCCAGCGTTTCCGCCGGTTCTCCGCAGTAGGCAACCAGGTCGCCGGTGCAGATGACCTGGCGAGGCGACAGGCCGAGCTTCGTGGCGCGCTGCCGCATCGCCCGGGTCGCGGCGAGATTGCTGTACGGTCCGCCAAACACGAGCACGCGTTGTTCGAGTTTTCCCAGGTCCTGCATCATTTCTCCACAAGCATCTTTACGCATCGACATACCGCCACTCGCTTGATCGCCGGCGTCTCATCGACTATACCTTGACCTTGACCCGGCCGGTAAAGTTCGCATACTTGGCCGCTTGATTGCCGCTTCGGATCGCGACCTTGCGCACGCTGCTACTACTGCTACTGATACTGCCACTTTCCTCGCTGCAGGCGCAACCGCGCCAGTCACTGGTGCCCGGAGGGGTGGCGGTGATTCCGATCGACGAAAACGATGCCAGCGGATATCGTTTTCGCGACAGGCCGGTGCTGGTGGCGCGCATCGATGGCGCACCGCGCGCGCTGGTCGGGCTGCCGCTTAATCTGTCGCCCGGCGAGCACTACATCGAGAAACGCAGCCAGGGGCAGGTGCATAAAAAATATTTCGAAGTGCTGCCAAAAAGCTATTCCACCCAGCACATAACCGTCACGGACAAGCGCAAGGTCAATCCCTACGCCAGCGACATGCCGCGTATCCTGGCAGAGAAAAAACGTAAACAAAAAGCCCGCGGCGCATACTCACCGGGCGAAGTCGACGTCGACTTCCTGCTCCCGGTGGAAGGCGTCATCAGCGGCAGTTTCGGTCGACGCCGGGTATTCAACGGGCAGGCCCGGCGCCCCCACAGCGGCATGGATATCGCCGCCCCGGAAGGCACGCCGGTGCGCGCGCCCAGCGCCGGCACCGTCATCGAACTCGGCGATTTCTTTTTCAGCGGTAACCTGGTCTACATCGATCACGGGCAGGGCCTGATCTCGATGTTTGCGCACCTGAGTGAAATCAACGTCGCGCTCGGACAGCGCGTCGCCAAGGGCCAGATCATCGGCAAGGTCGGCGCCACCGGACGTGTTACCGGCCCGCACCTGCACTGGAGCCTGGGCCTGAACGCGACCTGGGTCGATCCGGCGCTGTTTTTACCGCAAAACTAGAAAGTCAGGCGTACGCCGAGGTGAAGCTCGTCGTCATCGGCCTCGTAGTCACCGTCATCGTCGGTTTCGAACTCGAGATGGCGTATGCCGATAAAGGCGGTGGTTTGAGGCAGCGCCTCGATTTGAAATCCGAACGTGTAATCGATCACTTCCTCGGCGTCGGCAAAACTGGTGATATCGGGCGCGTAAAAACCGCGCGCGTATAATGCCATCGGCATCGTGCCCGGAATCGTGTAACGCACTTCGCCACCGATCCCGAAGGCAAACACGTCTTCGTTGATATCATCGAGGCTACCGAGATAAGTCTTGACCCCGACGCCGAAAGTCAACGGGTTTTCCTCGGACGCCTGGCGCATCTGCATCAGGCTGGCCTGGAACACGTAATCGCTGTCCTCGTTGTAGAACAGGCCGAAAGCGAGGTCGGACCCGCCCCAGCCAATCAGGCTGGAATCCGAGCGAAACGTGAACTGCGCGGTTTCTGAGCTCAACGCCGCTTCGAAATCGTTGGCGCTTGCCGCACTCGAGCCCAACGCCCCGAGCAGGAGCAACAACAGTATGCGTGACAATTTCATTCCTTAACCCCGAAAAAAAACAGGCGCAATCATAGCACAGCGATGCGCAATTTGATGCGTCGCCCGGGGCAAATATGAAATAGTTAATAGCGTCTTCGACGACGCACGGCAGCTAGCGGTCCAGGCTGTTGAACAATGGCGTAATTGGCGCGCTTTCAGAGACCATCGGCGTCTCGAGCCAGCGGAAAATCGGTGCCCATTGCTCCCGGTCGACCTTGTTGCGCGCCGTCTTCAGCTCCTGCACGCCGACGCCGAGTTCGATCGCCTTGGCATAGAGCTGGGTATCCCGCAGGCTGGAAATAAAGGGGATATTGAGACTGAACAGGAAGCGTTCCAGCGAGTGATACATCAGCGTGTTCTTGCGCACGCGATTGGCCACCACGGCAAGACGAATCATCTTGTTCCGCGCCCGGCCGGTGGTCAGCAGAGCCTTGATAAAATGCGCCGTCGCGTGGATATCGATGGGTGA
Organism: Gammaproteobacteria bacterium; assembly: GCA_041564355.1. GTDB lineage: Bacteria > Pseudomonadota > Gammaproteobacteria. The sequence goes on from JBFGQE010000057.1 coordinate 2,233, forward strand.
CGGCAACACCGGGATGAGGACCGAGTCGTGCTGCTGGAACAGCATCGCGAGTTCACTGATATCGGCACCCGCCGGCGAATCGATGACCGCGACGTCGGTGTCCGGCGGCACGCGCAATTGCCAGGAGCGGGTCAGGCGGTGATCGGAATTCTTCGAGGCGTCGACCCCGGCGATGCCGGCCGCTTCCTCGGGGCGCCGATTCAACCAGGCCAACGACGAACTCTGCGTATCGTGGTCGAACAACCTGACCGTTTTACCGAGCCGCGCGTAATGCGACGCGATGTTGGTCGCGATGGTAGTCTTGCCACAACCGCCCTTGGCGTTGGTGACGAGGATTCTTTGCAAGCCCATGCGTCAAAGTCTATGCATAAATCGGCGACTTTTCACATTTTTTGCGGAAAACGAGGCTAAATTTTCAGGTTATTTTTGCTTTTTCCGCTTTTTTGGGCTTTTTTTCGGCGCAAAAGGGTTTTTTCCGGACTTCAGATCGATGCGTAAGGGGGTTCCGACGAGCTTCAATCGATCGATAAAAAATCCGGTCAGGTAGCGCAGATAGGCGTCCGGCAGGTGCTGGGTCTGGTTACCGTGCACCACGACCACCGGCGGATTACGCCCGCCCTGATGCGCGTAACGCAGCTTGATCCGACGGCCATGGTGCAACGGCGGATTATGCTTGAACACGGCTTCCTCGAGCAGGTCGGTCAACAGTCGAGTATTGAGGTCGCGACAGGCCGACGCATAAGCCTGGTCGACCGAGCGCATCATTTCGCCAACCCCGGTGCCGTGCAGCGCGGAAATAAAATGTTGCGCGGCGAAAGGCACAAATTTCAGGCGCCGCTGCAACAGCCCGCGGTTTTGTTCACGCTGGTCGGCGTCGAGGCCGTCCCACTTGTTGATCGCGATAACCAGCGCGCGTCCGGCGTTTAACACGTAACCGAGCAGGGTCAGGTCCTGATCGGTCAGACCTTCGCGCGCATCGATCAGCAATATAACGACCTGCGCCTTCTCGATCGCTTCCAGCGCCTTGATCACGCTGAATTTCTCCACCGCCTGCTGGACCTTGCCGCGGCGACGCACGCCGGCCGTGTCGATCAGCGTGTAAGCCTTGCCGTGGCGCTCGAAGGGCACCGAGATCGTGTCGCGCGTCGTGCCGGGCTGGTCGAATGCGACCACGCGCTCGCTACCAACCAGCCGATTGATCAACGTCGACTTGCCCACGTTGGGGCGGCCGATAACCGCGATCATCGGCCCCTGGTTCTCTGCCGGGGTGGTCTCCTCCGCCGGGTAATCCGCAAGTACTCGATCGAGCAGGGCGCTGGTGCCCTTGCGATGGGCAGCCGCGATCGAGCAAACCTCGGCAAAGCCGAGCGCGTAAAAATCGGCAATGGCCTGGTCCGGGTCGGAGCCGTCTATTTTATTCACCACGACACGGCTGGATTTTCCGGATTTGCGCAATAGCTCGGCGATCTGGCGATCGCCCGCGGTCAGTCCGTCACGCGCATCGACGATAAAAAGAATTTCGTCTGCTTCGTCGATGGCGAGCCGGGTCTGGCGCGCCATCAGCCCGTCGAGATCCTGCTGATTGCCGCCGAGCCCACCGGTATCGATGACGATGAAGGTCTTGTCCTGTTTTTCGCCGACGCCGTACTGCCGGTCCCGGGTCAGGCCGGGCTCGTTGGCGACGATGGCATCGCGGCTGCGGGTAAAAACGTTAAATAGCGTCGATTTGCCGACATTCGGGCGACCGATCAACGCGATGACGGGAATCATTGCTGCGGGGAAACGAGTGCCAGCAGACCGAACTTGTCCAGGGTCAGAACCGAGTCGCGCCAGTTCAATGGTTGTACGTAGCTGCGCTCCTCGCCGACCCGGATACGGCCGACCAGACGGCCATCGTCACGCGAGATCCAGTGCAGGTAGCCTTCGAAATCTGTTACCACAAGACGATCGCTAACGATCGCCGGCGCGGTCAGACGACGCGCATGTAGCGCATCCTGTTTCCAGAACGCCGCGCCGGTGCGCCGATCGATGGCCCACAGGTCGCTGCTGTCCGAGGTGAGGTATATTGCATTATCGTCGATCGCAATCGCCTGGAAATTGGAAAACTGGCGTGACCAGAGCAAATCGCCACTAACCGCCTGGATCGCGACCAGTCGACCCTGGAAAGAAGATACGTAGAGAATGCCGTCGCGCATTACGAAATCACCATCGAGGTCGACCAGTCGCTCGACCTCGGTGCGCCCGGCCGGGATGCTGACCGTGGCTTCCCAGTAAATCTGCCCGGATCGACGATCGATCGCGACCAGCTTGCCGTCGTCAAAGCCGACGTAAACCGTCCGCCCCTGGACCAGCGGTACACTGTTGCCGGTCAGCGACAGCGTCGGTACGCGCCGCGACAGAACCCATTGCTGGCTTCCGTCGGCAATGTCGAGGCTGCGAATCTTGCCATCGACGCTGCGCAGAAATATTTGCCCGCCGTCGACCACCGGCCGTGCCCGAATTTCGCTGTCGATGCGAATTTGCCAGGTCGGCTCCAGCCCCTTTTCGAGTAACCGGTACGTCGCGATATCGCCGTCCTGCGAAGTGGCTACGATACTTTCGGCGTTACCGCCCAGACCCGCGATCGACTTTAGACCGGTCATATATTTCCACAGGATGCGCCCCCGTTTCAGGTCGACACAACTGACGGTCCCGCCGGTATCGATGGTGTAGACGCGATCGCCGAGATGCAACGGCTGCAGCCTGTAGGCCGCATTATTGCTGGCCGCGCGCGTGTCGAGCTTCCACTCGAGGCTCAGCGGGATTGCCTCTTTCAACGGCTGCAATTGAGCCGGTGGTTCGCTGTTGTCCTTGTCACCGGAGCAGCCGTACAGCCAGGCTAGCAGGACCAGCGCGAGCGCATTGCGGCTGGATTTCAACCCTGGCCCCCGAGATCGTTCAGTTTCTGCCGCAAGAATTCCAGGTTGGCGGGGCCCGGGTTACCGAGCTGCGCCTTGCGATAGGCCTCGCCGGCCTCGGCCAGCTTGCCCTGGCTGGCCAGGATATCGCCACGCAATTCCTCCACCCGCGCGGTAAACTCGGGCGGAAAATCAACGCGCAACGTCGCCAGCGCGTCATCCTCCCGGCCCAGCTGCAGCTGCACCGCGGCGAGGCGGGTGCGCGCGACATATCCAAGCGGCTGCTCGCCGGCACTGCCGACTACCTGCTGCAGCGCTTCTTGAGCCTGTTCGAACTCGCCGTTGCCGACGTGATGGCTGGCCAGCGCAAACTGCGCCATCCGCGCGTATTCCGTCTTGCCATACTCGTCGAGCAGCGTGTCGGCATGTTGCTGCAGGCCCTCGCCATCGCCGCTGTCCAGCGCTGCGATCAACTGCGTAAAGTGATGCGACGCGGCCGCGGCGGTCGTTTCCTGCAGATGAACCCAGTAGCGGTAACCGCTCAGTCCACCGACGCCAATAACGATGCCGAGCACGATCGACATCCCGTTTTCCTTGAGCCAGGATTTTAGTTTCTCGACCTGTTCTTCTTCGGTATCCATGATTGCCTCTCAAACTTACGTCAGTATCGACGCCAGATGCGCGGCCAGCTCGACCTGCGCGATTTCGGTTTGCGGTTTATCCTCGCGCAAATATTTGACCGCGATCGTGCCCGCTTCAATTTCCGCCTCGCCCAGTATCAGCGCGACGCGGGCACCCGACTTGTCCGCCTTGCGCATCTGGCTCTTGAAGCTACCGCCGCCGGCGTGCACTACCAGCCCAAGACCCGGCATTTGTTCGCGCAGATTTTCCGCCAGCTGCTGCGCCAGCGCGACGCTGCCCTCGCCGCGCATCGCGAGATAGATATCGGCCGCGTCTCCGCTCTGCGCCCTGCCCTGGTCAATCAGCATCGCGATCAGGCGCTCGCAACCCATCGAGAATCCGGCTGCGTGGTTCGGCTTGCCGCCGAGCTGCTCGACCAGTCCATCGTAGCGACCACCGCCGCAGACCGTGCCCTGGGCGCCCAGCGTATCGGTTACCCACTCGAACACCGTGTGGCAATAGTAATCGAGCCCCCGCACGAGGCGCTGGTTGACCACGTAGTCGATTCCGGTGCGATCGAGTATTTCGGTCAGTTCGCGGAAATGCTCGCGCGACGCCTGGTCGAGGCTGTCGTGCAGCGCCGGCGCGGCGCCGATGAGCGACTGCAGGTCCGGATTCTTGCTGTCGAGGATGCGTAACGGGTTAGTGTCGAGACGGCGCCGGCTGTCTTCGTCCAGGTCGCCTTCGTGATCGCGAAAATACTCGACCAGCACGCTTCGATAAGCCTTACGACAATCACTGCTGCCCAGACTGTTCAACTGCAGCTCGATCTCGCCGAGCCCGAGACGCCGCCAGAAACGTGCCGCCAGCAAAATCAGTTCGGCCTCGATATCCGCGCCCGGCATGCCGAAGGTTTCCGCGCCGAGCTGATAAAATTGCCGATAGCGCCCTTTTTGCGGGCGCTCGTGGCGAAACATCGGGCCACAGTACCACAGCCGATGCTGCTGATCCTGCAGCAGGCCTGCCTGCAGGCCCGCACGCACGACGCTGGCGGTATTCTCCGGGCGCAGGGTCAAGGAGTCGCCGTTGCGATCGGTGAAGCTGTACATCTCCTTTTCGACGATATCGGTGACCTCGCCAATCGAACGCGCGAACAGCGCGGTTTTCTCGACGATCGGTGTGCGAATCTCGCGGTATCCGTAGGACTCCGCCAATGCGCGATAGGCATCTTCGAGCTGGTGCCAGACCGGAATATCGCCGGGCAGGATATCGTGCATTCCACGAATGGCCTGTAATTGCTCTGCCACGTTCCGCCCCGAACTATGGTCCAATCTTCAGGCGCGCGGTGTTGTCGTCGCGAATTCTCGGCGCGAGATCGACTTCCTCGCCATTGAACTGCAGTTCGACGCCGTGACCGTTGCCGAGAAATACCGAGAAAGGCGCTTCGCCGATCAGTTCCAGCGTCTCATTCGCGCGCAGCAGGTCGTAGGCCAGTTGAAATCCGGTTGCGTCCTTGATATCGGCCCAGCTGTCGGCGTTGACGATAACCTGCAACTTGTCGGTCCCGCTGGGAGCGATCTGCGCGACGATCAGGTTGCCTCCCACCGCCAGTTCGCGGGTCGATAGCGGGATTGCGGGAGTCGTCCCGATCTCTTCGCCGGTGGCTTCGGGACTGCTGGTGATGGGCTCTTCCGGGGCCGGCGGCTCGCTCTCGACTGGCGCCGGCGGCGCTGCTTCAACCGGCGCCGTCGCGGTTTCGAGCGACTGTTGCGGCAGGGTCGGGGCCGGTGCTTGCGGCGCGGTTGTCAGCGCGTCGGACTGGCTCAGGGCCTCGGTATCGAGTTGCTCCGAGACCGCCTCGATTTCGCTGATCACCTCGCTGGTCGCGCCGGCGGTCGGTGCGCTAGTCTCGGGTTGTTGCGCATCCAGCGAGATCGGCGCATCCACGTCCTGCTGCTTGTTCCACCACCAGGCCGCCAGTAGCGCGGCCAGAACCACGATCACCAGGTAAGTCGTCCACTTGATCCGGGCGTCCGCCACCGAGAGTTCCGGCGCCATGTTGCTCGTGGAGGAGATCGGCGGATCTTCTTCCGAGTAGAATTCGACGTATTGCTGGATCATTTCATCCTCGTCCAGCGAGACGATGCGCGCGTAGGCCCGCAGGTAACCCTTGACGAAAATCGGCGCGGTGATCTCGTCGAAATTATTCTCCTCGATCGCCTCCAGTATGCTGGGGCTCAGGTGCATGCGATTGGCAACGTCTTCGAGCGACAGTCCCTGCTGAATGCGCGCCGCCTGCAGGCGCTCGCCGGGGCCAACGCCGGCAGGACGGGATTCGCTTTTCTGCTTGTCGTCGGATTCGCTCATGCTACTGAAGCTTCAACCATTCCTGGTATTCGTTTGAATCGGGATAATCCTCGCCCAACTTGCGCGACAGGATCACGACCTGTTCCTCGCCGCCGAGTTCGAGTTCGGTGCGAATTCCGAGCCACAGGCTACGCGGGGTCGCCCGCGAGCTCTGGTGGTAACGGTCCAGGTAAATCTTTGCCTGAGCGTACTCGCCTTCGTCGAACAGGATCTGCGCGAGCGAGACCAGCGCGACGCCGAAATCGCTTTTCTTCGCCAACGCCTCGCGCAGGTGCCGTTTCGCGGTCTCGGTTTCACCGATTTCCAGCATGCACAGGCCCGCATTGGCGTAGGCAAACTCGGGGGTCTTGTAAAGCGGATTCTTGACCGCGCGCAAAAAGTATTTTTCCGCGTCGCGCTCGCGCCCGTAACGACACAGGAAAGCACCGTAGTTGTTCGCCGCCTCGGAATTATCAGGATCCAGCGAGGTCGCGCGCTCGTAGTGAAACTCGGCCTTTTCCTTTTCACCGAGTCGATCCTGCAGGATGGCGAAAATATAATGACCCTTGACCGAGTCGGGGTTTTGTTGCAATGCCCTGTTGAGCTTTTCGCTGGCCAGCTCGAAATTGTTTTGCTGCAGGTACCCGATGCCGAGTTCGACGTTCACCGAGCTGGCTTTTTCGTCTTTGCTCGGTCCCGGATTGACCGCGACGCAGGCCTGCAATAGCAGCACCATCGACAACAGGCGCAGACTTTGATTAATTCGCATGGGTCATTCCCCCGATCTCCTTCAGGCTAAGCTGGTATTTTTCACTGCGTCGGCTGCGATCGTGAAAATCGCCGGCCAGCTGACCGCAGGCCGCGTCGATATCGTCACCGCGCGGACGGCGGGTCACGGTCACGATCCCCTTGCTCGAGGTGTAGTCACGAAAACGATCGATGGTTTCCCTGTTTGAACAGCGATAAAGCGCCTGCGGGTACGGATTGAACGGAATCAGGTTCAATTTGCAAGGCATGTCGCCGATCAGCCCGACCAGCTGACGGGCATGCTCCAGGCTGTCGTTGACCCCGTCGAGCATGACGTACTCGAAAGTGATCTTGCGACTGCGGTATCCGTCGATGTAGCGATGACAGGCGCGTAACAGCTGTCGAATCGGATATTTTCGATTCAGCGGGACCAGCTGGTTGCGCAGGCGGTCGTTGGGCGCGTGCAGCGATACCGCGAGCGCGACGTCGGTCACGTCGTCGAGTTTTTCCATCGCCGGCACGACGCCTGCCGTACTGATCGTGACCCGGCGTTTGCTCAGCGCGTAGGCGAAGTCGTCGCACATCATGTCGACCGCGGCAATGACCGCGTCGAAGTTCAACAGGGGTTCACCCATGCCCATCATCACGACATTGGTCACGCCCTGAGCGTAACCCGAGGCCAGCAAGTCATGATGCACCAGGTAGAGTTGGCCGATAATTTCGGCGGTCGTCAGGTTTCGGTTGAAACCCTGTTTCGCGGTCGAACAGAAACTGCAGTTCAGGGTACAGCCGACCTGCGAAGAGACGCACAGGGTCATGCGCGATTTTTCCGGGATTAATACGCATTCCACCGCGTTGTCGTTATCGTCGACACCGAGCAACCACTTGCGCGTGCCATCGGAGGAATCCTGCCGGTCGAGGATGCGCGGGGTTTCGATCGTGCAATGACGGTGCAGGAATTCACGCAGGGACTTCGACATGTCCGTCATCCGCGCAAAATCGCTCACACCGCGCTGATGCACCCATTGCATCAACTGCCTCGCGCGAAAAGCCTTTTCACCGTTCGCGGTGAAGAAAGCTTCCAGCGCAGCGCGGTTCAGATCGAGTAAATTAATCTTGCTGGTTGCGGACATTGGATGACGAGATTCTCTGGCATGGCCAAACTGAAGACCCTGGCGGGAACAGCCGTCGGATCAATCGGCGAATTTTACGCATAAATGCGACGCAGTAGAAGTGAATTCCTGCGTAGAAACGGCGATACCGGGCCATTTGCTCCCATTTATCGGCAAAACCGCTTGTTAGGCCCCCGCGGCCGGATATAATTCCTCGTTTCGACAATCCGCCGACCCCAGATGCAATTCACCGAAAGCCGAGGTAATGATGGCAGCAGGCCCGCTCGGGTCAGTTTCTCCGGCGCGCTGCTTTCGCCGATCGCGTCGTTCGGCGGAATTTACAGTCCCGAATCGCTGCCGCCGGTCGATGCCGGCTTTCTCGAGCGGCACCGCTCGAGTTCCTACCGCGAACTCGCGCTGGCGCTGCTGCTGCACCTGGACATCGATATTGACGAGGCCACCCTGGCCCGCGCACTCGCCCTCTACGCGCGTTTCGACGATCCCGAGGACCCCGCCCCGGTGGTCGATATCGGGCAAAACCGATACGTTTGCGAGCTCTACCACGGTCCGACACGGGCCTTCAAGGATATGGCGCTGCAACCTTTTGGCCTGATCCTGTCGGAACTGGCACAACAACAGCAGCGCGAGTGCCTGATTCTGACCGCGACCAGTGGCGACACCGGGCCCGCCGCGCTGGAAACCTTTCGCGGGCGCGACAATATTCGCATCGTCTGTCTTTACCCCGACGGCGGCACTTCCGACGTGCAGCGCCTGCAAATGGTGACCGAGGATGCGGCCAACGTGAAGGTGATCGGGATCCACGGCAATTTCGACGACGCGCAAACCGCGCTGAAAACACTGTTGTCGTCGACCGATTTCAGGCAGCGCCTGGACGAGATGAAGCTGTCACTGTCGGCCGCCAACTCGGTCAACTTCGGTCGCATCATCTTTCAGATGCTTTACCAGTTTCACGCCTACCTGACGCTGCTGCGCCGAGACGTCATCGCGGCCGGTGAAAGCGTCGTGATCCATATCCCCAGCGGCAATTTCGGCAACGCGTTGGGCGCTTATTATGCAAAGCGGCTGGGCCTGCCGGTCGAGCGCATCGTGATTGCGTCCAATGCAAACAACGTGCTCACCGACTGGCTCGACAGCGGGCGCTACGACCTCAACCAGCGCGAACTGATCGCCACCACGTCGCCGGCAATGGATATCCTGAAATCATCCAACGTAGAGCGCGTACTCTTCGATTTGTTCGGTCCGGCGCGAACTCGCGAACTGATGCAGCAGCTCGACCACGACCGCTGCTACCAGCTCGAGCCGGCGGAGCACGATCAGCTCAGCGCGATTTTTGCTGCGGATTTTTGCTCGGATGAAGAAGGCAAGGCGTATATTCGCGAAGCTTTCGCCGCCGGTTACTTGATGGATCCGCACACCGCGACCTGTTTCAAAACCTGCGCCCTGCCCGAGTTCGTCGACCGGGTCAACATAATCCACTCCACCGCCGAATGGACCAAGTTCGCGCCGGTTATCGATAGCGCGATAAACGGCCATACCACCGGCAATGACCTGCCCGCGCTGCACGCGGTCGCGGCGCGCGCCGGGGTCCAAATACCACCGATGATCGCCGACCTGTTCGCGCGACCGATCGTGCACGACGCGGTGGTCGATCCGGAAGAGGTCGAGGCCGAAATCCTGGCGTTTCTCGAGATTTGAGCTGATTAGGCTTCGACGAGCCCGCGTTCCGTCCAGCGCAAGGTCAGCAACGCGGCTCCACCGAGTAGCGCAAAACCGAGCGTCAGCGGCAACACGGTCTGATCGTAGGCGTCCGCAACAATCACGCCGAAACCAACCGAAATCAGCGTCGATAGCGAGCCCACCACGGCAGAGCCAAGCCCGGCAATATGCCCGAGGGGCTCCATCGCGAGCGCGTTCAGATTGCCGAACAGGATGCCAAAAAAGAAAAAAATCAACATCAGGTAAAGCATCAGCAGGAGCAGCGGCGGGTGCCCGTCGTAGAGCGACAACGCCAGCAGGTAGACGGGGAACGAGGTAAAGCAGATTACGCCCAGCGACAAACGTGACAGCCGGCGCATGCCGAAGCGCAGCACGAGCCGCGCATTGACCAGCGACGCGCAACCGATGACGGCGGCGAGAATACCGAAATATAGCGGGAACATTTCGTATCGCTCGTACTGAACCTGAAATATTTGCTGCGAACAGCTCAGGTAACCAATGAACGCGCCAAATACGAAACCCATGGTCAGCGTATAGCCCAGCGCGGTGCGAATCCTGAAGATCGAGCGGACGTCCAGCAAAACTTGCGCGAGCGAGAATCGGATTCGTTGTTCCGCCGAAAGCGTTTCCGGCTGGCGTCGCCAGAACCACAGCGCCACCATCGCGGTCAGCCCGAGAAACATGACGAAGATGTAATGCCAGTCTGCATAGCTGATGATTAGCTGGCCCACGGCCGGCGCAAATACCGGAACGAGGATGAAAATCGACATCACGAACGACATCACCCGCGCCATTTCGCGGCCGGCGTACAGGTCTCGGACCAGCGCAATCGACACGATTCGCGGGCCCGATGCACCGAGACCCTGGAGAAAGCGTCCGATCAGTACCCAGCTAAAATCGACTGCCGACAGGGTCAGTACGCAACCGGCCGCAAATACGATAAAACCGCCCAGGATTGCGGGACGGCGACCAACCGAATCCGATAACGGGCCGAACAGCATCTGTCCAAGCGCCATTCCGGCGAAGAAGATCGAGATCACGAACTGGCTGTCGTTGATGCGCCCGACGTTGAAATCCCGCGCGATTTCGGGCAATGCGGGCAGCATCGTGTCGATCGACA
>JBFGQE010000058.1:0-12752 GCA_041564355.1 Gammaproteobacteria bacterium
ATGCAGCGCGCGCTGCGCTCGGTGGCAGAGCAGTTCAGGCAAAGCCTGCAGCAGCAGGCCCAGGCCCGGCAGATCGACTGGAGCTTCGATTATACTCGAGGACGACTGCGCGAAATCGGTCTGAATCCGGGCGCGGACGTAGCTTACGTGATTGTGGGGCGCCCCGTCGGCCGCCGGATCGAGGTTTCAGGGCAACCAAGGACGCGCAGAATCCTGCTGCTCGCGACTCGATCGCCGCATCAGGAGCACGCGCTGAGTGTGGCGCTCGATTCGTTTGGCCCGGTGACGATCGAATTGACCCGGGTAAACGAGGCGTCCCCGCAGGGCAAACCGGCAGAGATAAAGGTTTTGCGCAATCAGGCCGAAAATCGGATCAGGCTGGTCGACCTCGAGCGCGCCAGGCTCTTCGAGCTGTTGTCGAAAAAGGGCTATTTATTTGATTGCGCGATTCTGCCACGGAACGAGGAAGCGGACGAGGTATTGCGCATTATGGAAAGGCTGGTCTGTCCGGTCATTTTAACTGCCTGACCGGAATCACCTGATTACGGCTCCCGAGCCGGCGTGACACATCTCATTTTGGGTCGCGAATGTCTCGATTCGATTCGGATCAACGGCGCTCAATTCCAGGGGATGGTTGCCTCGATGTCTTGCGCGGTGATCGGGCCTTCGAAGCGGTGGAAGAACAGCCCCTCGGGGTCGATGATGAACGTGGTCGGCAGCACCGTGACCTTGCCGTATCCGGTTTTCGGGTCCTGGCCGTAGCCGAGGATCGGATAGGTGACACCAAGCCGTTCCACGTATTCCTTGATGGTCTTGCGATCGCTGTCTTCGAAGGTAACGCCCCAGACGTGGGCGCGCTCCCGGTTGCGCTCGTAGAAACGCTGCAGTTCGGGCATTTCGTGCAGGCAGGGCGCGCACCAGGTCGCCCAGAAGTTGATCACGAGCCAAATGCCGCGGTGGTCGGAAACCCGGTGCAGTTTCCCGTCCAGGCCGCGCAGCGCGTAGTCGGAGGGCTCCGCCGCGCCCGAGGTTACCGGCGTGAGCGTCAGGATCAGCAGCAGTGCAAGCGTTCGTATCGACATCGGGTATCCCGTCAATGCGGCGACTGATTATATAGATCCACCGCGGCGCCGTGAGTCTCCGGGATTATCTCACCATCGTAAGCGAAGCCAAGACGAAGCAATAACGCGCGGCAGCCCAAGTTTTGTCGGCCCAGGATCGCGACGATTCGGTCGAGACCGAGCTCGTCGCGCGCGTGCTCGAGAACCGCGGCCGTGGCTTCGGCGGCGTAACCCCGACGGCGGTATCGAGGCAGCAGCGCAAAGCCGAGGTCCGGGTTGGGCCGGGAATCGCGCTGCAGGATGCCGCAGATTCCGATTGGGGTATCATCGCCGCGCAAACCGATCCGATTGAGGCCGAAGCCGCGCTCGCGGTATATCGCGAGCGGCCCTGATTCCAGGTAGTTTCGCGCGGCGTCGAGATCTTGCACCCGCTTGTCGCCGATATACCGGATCCAGTCCGGGTCGTTGACCAGTTCGAGGATGAGTGGCGCGTCGTCGAGCGCGAGCCAGCGAATTTCGAGTCGCTCCGTGAGCAGGGTAAAGGAAGCGGACACCGGCCGTCAGGAGGGCAGGAAATCGATCGGGTAGGTGACCGTGATTTCCGCGACGTTGGAACTCTTGAACTTGAATTTCTTGATCTTGAGCAGGAGTTTGCGTTCCAGCGCCTCGTCGCCGAGTTCGCTGGACAGGATCTTCGCCGCGAGCACGCTGCCGTCGGCGCCGATTCTGAGCTCGACCACGACCTTCCCGGCAAGAGACGGATTCTTGCGCAGCGCGCGGTTGTACAGGGTGAATATGCCGCCCTTGTTCTGCTGGAATACGCGCTCGATTTCATCTGAGCTGCGGACCCGGGAGCTACCCGACCCGGTGCCGGTCCCGCCGGTGCTGACCTTGGCGAGTTGCTTGCTGTCGGACTCGATCTTGCTCTCGACCCGGGTCGTCTTGCGTTGCGCCAGCTCGCTGGTCTTGAGATTGCGGTTCAGCGTGTCGGTCTTGATTCCGCCGCTCGATTGCGTCGCGCTGGAGGTCAGCAGGTCGCTCGCGGTCGCGACCTTGACCGCTTCCTTGCCCGCGGTTTGTTGCGGTTGATCGATCACCTCGTCGAGATCGAAGCTTTCGCGCAGGTCTTCGAGCTCGTCGCTGAGTGCGATCAGGCCGCTCGACTGCGCCACTTCACGCGCCGACTTTTTCGGTTCCTCTTTCTTTTTCGGCTCCGGTTTCTTGACCTCTTTCTTGGGCTCTTCCTTTTTCTTTTCGACTTCTTTCTTTTTTTCTTCCGGTTTCGGCTTCGGCTTTGGCGGAGGTGGCGGCTTGATCTTCTGCTTTTCGAGGATCAGCTTTGCCAGCCGGGGCGATACGTCGACCAGGTTTTTCTGCTCGACCTCGGGCAGCTTGACCAGGTTCATCACGATACCGGCGGCCATGAACAGCACCAGCAGCACGATCACGAGCGCGCGAAAGCCGCGGTCTTCGCCGTGATCGACCCAGGGCAACTGGGGTTCGTTGATGAAGCCCGCTTTCACCATCAGCCTTCGGCTGCCTTCTGGTTGACCGCGAACGAGATATTGTTGTAGTTCGCGCCGGCGCAGGTCAGCATGATCTTTTTCAGCAGCGCGTAGGGTATCTCCTGGTCGCCCATGATGGTGACGCCTTTCCTGTCGGTAACGTCCTTGACCGTGACCGCCGCCAGCCGCAATGCCTGGTACAGCGGCTGGATCGAGTTGCGATTGCCCCGCATCGCGTCCTTGACCGTCACCACGGGCTTGCCCTGCAGGCGAATCACTTCTTCGTCTACGGCGATGACGAGATTGCGCTTGGGCAGTTTCTCCGCGGCGGCCTCCGGCAGTACGATATTTTTCGGTGACGGCAAGACCTCGGTGCTGGTCGCGTTGACCAGCAGGAAGAACACGAGGATGGTGAAGATATCCATCAGCGACACCATGTTCAGCGTTGCGCTGCGGCGCTGGGCACGGCTGTGATGTTGTTGCATGCGCTTCGCGCGCCGGGAGGTTTTCATGGCTCAATCACTCCCTAGCGCGCGGCGTCGCCGATCGAGATGTCCGGAAACAGCTCGGCGAAAACCCATTCGCCATCGACCTGGGTGCGAAATGAGCGCGAGCTGTCCATCGCCTTGATGAGGTCGTCGTAGCTGGTCTGCTGTTCCGCCAGGATCGTAATATTGGTGTGTTCCGGCAGGCGCGCCTTGACCGCTTTCAGCGTCTGCTTGAGCCTGGCGAAATCGTGCTCGCCCTGTTTCGCGGGAATGCGCTGGATCATGCCCAGACGGTTATCCGACAGCACGAGCTGGCTTTTACGAATCGTCACGCGCAATTCGTAGGGCGGCTGTTTCGGCTTTTTCTGATCCTGTGCCGACGGCTCCGGCAGATTCAGGTCGAGGATCGTGATGTGGCTGAAGACCGCGGTCATCAGCAGGAACGGAACCAGCACCACCATCAGGTTCATGAAGGCGGTGATGTTCATCTCGACAGCCGGATGCCTGCGTCGATGTATGCGTCGGGACATGGTTGCTTACTGGTTGTTCTTGACGCGGGAAAGATGATTGACGAACTTGACCACGGTCATCTCGAGGCTGTCGACAATCTCGGTGGTCTTGGTTTGCAATACCGTGTAAAAAAATAGCAGCGGGATCGCGACCATCAGACCGAACGCGGTGGTGTTCATCGCCACCGAGATACTGGTCGAGAGGATCTCGGCCTTCATCGACGGGTCGACCTGGGCCACCGCGGTGAACGCCTTGATCAGGCCGATAATTGTGCCGAGCAGGCCGAGCAGGGTCGCGATATTGGCGAACATCGCGAGGTAGTGTGTGCGTTTTTCGAGCCGCGGTATCGCCTCCATGATACTTTCATCCATCGCCGCTTCGAAGTCGTCACGTCGACGCGCCGACTTGTAGTGTTCTATGCCTCGCAGCAGGATGCGGCTGACCGTGGCACTGGAATCCTTCGCCAGTTTGCTCGCGCTGGCGACTTCGCCTTTCGCCACCAGCGGCATCAGCTTCGCTATCATGCGGCGATTTTTCGCCTTCGCGACGCTCAGGTGCAACCAGCGTTCCAGCGTGATCGCAAGGCCGATCGCGAGCACCGCCGCGATCGGAAACATGAACGGCCCGCCGTCCTGAAAAAACTTGATAATGTTAGTGATGATTTCATTCATCGCGAGAATCTCCGCTGTGATACCGGGGTTGAATTACTTCGCCGTGGCCCCGCTGAAAATGGCATTGTGATAATGGATTTGACGTTTAAAGGCGGCCCGGTCGATCCGCACCAGGGGCTGATCCATGATGCTGATGATCGGCGGGCTGGATAGTTCGAAGCGCTCCACGGATTTCCACGGAACGATGTACAAGACCCGCGGAAGTTCCTTGTTGCCGATAATTTCGGTGCCTTCCAATTGCAGTATTTCCTGCGCTGCCACGTTTGTACTCATTGAGATAGCAAATGCGGCGAAAATTGTTAGCGAACGTTTTCTCATTTTACCCCTGTGATGTTAACTATCCGATTTGAGACGGCGCTTGATATCGACTATCCACCCGGCAACCTGTTTGTTTTCTCCACTGGTCAGGTCCTGGTAGCGTTCGTATTGCTGCAACGCCTTGTCCAGATCCTGCAGGTAAATATCGAACAGGATGCCGAGGTTCAGGTGTGCCGGCGCGTAATCCCGACGGATCGAAATCGCGCGCTGGTAGCGCTCCAGGGCCTCTTTAAACTGACCTTTCTGGCGCAACAGAATACCCAGATGATTATAGGCCACTGCGTCGTCGTCGTTGCGAATAATTGACTGTTCGAAGGCCCGTTCAGCCTCGTCTATGCGACCTAGCTTAAAATAGGCCAGGCCGAGATTGGTGAACACGAACGGTTTGTCCGGAGCATCCTGGCTGACCGTCTGCAGCAGCTTCAGCGCTGTTTCATGATCGCCCTTTTTCAGCGCCGCGACGGCTTCTTCGTAAAAGCGCTGGTTGAAGTCGACCGGCTCAGGGATCGGCGCCGCCGCGGGCTCGGCCTGGCTGGTTTCGACCTGCGGTTGTGGCGCGGGTTGCGGCGTGGCGCTACAGGCTGTCAGCAGGAGCAGTCCACTGCAAAGCAGGATATTGAGGCTACTGGATTTCGACATAATTATCGCTGCTCTCTACGCGGGCGAAGCGAAACGGCATTAGTTCGCCCAGTACCTGTAAACTTTTTTTCGTCGGCTCGTCGTAAGTTCCCTGCGGAATCCGGCGAAAGTTGGCGAGATGGATATCGATCGCCTTTTCCTCGAACGGGAAGGCCTGTTCCTCGAGAAGTAAATCATATTCCTCGAGCTCGTCTTCCGACAGACCGCGCGGACGTTGCGAATTCATCAGGGACTTGGCGAACTCGTGGTAAATTTCGGCGATCTGGAAGGTTGCCTCCGTGGTCACTTCCTGGACCTGGTACTGCATCGCCCTGCGGTAGGCATCGATCGACTGTTGCATCAGTTTTTTCTTTTTTGCAAGGCTCTTCTTCAGCGGCACGGTCAGCTTCGCCTGCTGGTAGGAACGGTGCAGCGGATCGACCAGCTCCAGGCTTGCGGTCGCGGCAAGATACCTGCTGCGCGCATTGCGCTGCGCTCCGGCACGCGCATCCGCGCGCACGATTTCATTGAGCCAGAAGTTAAGGCGCCGCGTGTCGTTGCTGGCGCGGTAGGATTCGGCGATCTTGTAACGCAGCTCGATCGAACGTTCCAGCGGGTAGGGATAAGCCTTGACGTAGTCCTTGTAGATCACGATCGCGCGTTGCGGCTGGCCGGCCTCCTCGTAGAGTTCGGCCGCGCGCCACATCAGGTCGCGCTTGCGTTCGGCCGAACCGGGCAGCTTCGACAGGGCAACCATTTCGCGCGCGGCGAGGGTCGTGTTGCCGCTCTGGCTATAGGCCAGCGCAAGCTTCTCGGTTACGCCGGTGTTGAACTGCTTGTCACGCGGATACTGCTTGCGGAAAGCCTCGAGCTGCGTAATCGCCGCCGGCCAGTCCTGTAGCTGGATGTAGGCGGTGGCGGCATCGTAGTCGGCGACGATGCGTTTCGGCGACTCGGGAACCACCTGGCCGAGGCGACTGAAGTGAGACGCCGCGAGCAGGTGATCGCCGGCGTCGCGCGCCGTTTCACCCTGCTTGTAGATACTCGCCGCAATTTGCTCGCGCACGGCCGGGCGCTCCTTGTCCTGCTTCGGCAAAAATCCGAGCAGGGCCAGGTAGGAGGTCTCCGCCGCGGCATAGTCTGCGGTGGAGAACTGCGCGTCGGACATGATCGCCCAGGCGGCCTGCCGCGTCTTGCGATCGACCTTTTCGTTGTCGATCAGGCGCTGTGCCGAGGCGATCGCATCGGCGTAATCTTTCCACTCGAAAAACTGTTGTGCGGACTGCAGCTCGACCACGGCCAGCCGCGGGTCCGCGGAAAAGGTCGTGGTGAAGCGCACCGCGGACTGGATGCGTTTGCGCCGCAGCGCCGGAATCTCGCTTGCGTTGGTAGTCTTGAACATCGCGTCGAAAGCGAGCAGCGCGGCGTAGCCGGCCTCGGCGCTATCCTTGTGCTGGGGGTAGTTGTACGCGGTTTTCTGGTACTCGTCGATCGCCTGCGGGTAGCGCCTGGCGTCGTAAAGGCTCTCGGCGAGCAGGAAATTCATCCGCGGCGCGCCCGGGTCGTCGGGAAAGGATTTGAGCGAGCGTCGGTACCAGTCGGCCGCGACGTCGTAGTCCTGCGGTTTTTTGCTGACGCGCGCAAGCGCGTGAAAATGTGTTGCCAGCTCGGAGAACTGCGCCGCCAGCTTCGGCTTGAGCGCCTGCTGCGTCGGTTCGTCCTGCAACGCCCAGTAGTCGCTGTTCACGTCGTAGCTGTTGGCATATGCGATTTTTTCGCGCAGCACCAGGTCGGTATAGCCGGACTCCTGGTAAATATCGATGACGCGCTCATGGAACCAGGGTGCGTGCGGCGAGAACGGATACTCGCGGGTATAGGCCAGGTACAGATCGGAACCGTCGACCACGCGTTTCTTTTCGAGGTAAAGCTCGCCCAGCGAGCGGTACAGCAGCGGCTCGTAATCGCGCTTGCCGTTTTCGTTGAAGTATCTCGAAATGTACCGGCGATCGTCGTCGTAGGAAAAGCTCAATGACACGACGCGCACGACGTCGTCGAGCAGCTCGCGTTCGGCGCGCGGCAATTCCGGATCGTAATCGAGTTCGCCAATCTTGCCTCGTTCCAGGTTCAGGTCGAGCAGGCGGGTAAAACTGCCCAGCGCGTCTTCGTGACGTTCCTGCTTGAACTGGGTCCAGCCGTACTTGTACAGCGCCTTGTCGTAGAACAGGGAATCGGGGTAGCCGTCCACGATCGTGCCGTAAGCCTGTTCCGCGGCGACGTAGTCGCGCGCGACGAAAAGCACTTCGCCGCGGCGGAACTGAACCTCGTCGATGTATTGCGAAGTCGGGAATTCAATCGCGATTCGGTCCAGCGCGGCAAGCGATTTATCGGCATCGTCCTCGATCGCGTAGGCGCGTGACAATTGGTAGAGAATCATGTCGTTGGTTTCACGCGCGGGATACTTCTCCAGGTAGGCCTCGTAAATGCCGATCGCGTGCAGCGCTTCCTCGAGACCGCGCTGGCGCGTTGCCTCGTCCTCGGCGAGGCGATTATCGAGGCTGGATTCGAGCTCCAGGTCGGCCAGACGGCGCATCTCGTCGCCGGTACCGCCGCCGTCGGCGGTTATCTCGACCAGTGCGCGAAAGCTGTCGATGACCTGCTGTCGGTCAATCTCGAAACTGGCGCGAGGTTCGATATCGACCGCTTCGATGAGCGGTTCCATCTCCTCGAGGTCGGCGATGGTCGGGCCGAAATCGACGCCGTCCGAGCTGCAGGCAACCAGCGAGGCCAGCAATGCAGGCCAGAGCAATCGACGCAGGCGAGGCGTCTTCATTGCTGCTCCGCGGCAAGCTTGTCATACAGCTTGGCCAGTTCGAAGCGCGCGTTCAGGCGCAGGCGTACGATGTGCTGCTGCTGACGGCGTATCGCGTCGATCGCGAGGCGATTGATATGCTGCTCCTGGCGACGCAATAGCCGCGCGACGTTGCTGCGCAGATCACGGATACGGCCAATCTGGCCCTGGATGCGTGCGTCGAATGCGTCGAACTCGAGATCGGCGCGCTCCCTGATCCGCCGCAGCGATTCGGCGCGCTGGTTCGAATCGGCCAGGGCGCGATCGAGGCCGATCAGCTGCTTGCGCGCGCGCCACAGGCGGACCGGGAAGTCGGTGGCGAGTTCGTAGTGCAAGAGTCCCGATAAAAGACGATGCATGTCCTGCTGATAGGCGGTGTTGCGCTCCGCGGACAGCCGGTCGATGCGGTCGGCGACGCGCTGCAGGCGCTGCAGGTGATCCTTTTCCGCCCCGTCCGCCAGCGCGGTGTAATCCTCGTTTCGCTCGATCGATTCGACCGTTTGCGCGTAGGCGTCGCGCTGTTCGCGCAACACCTCGAGCCGGGAGAAACTGGTGCTGCGTTCGAGCAGCGGCAGCTTTTGCGCGAAGCCTTCACGGCGCTGCTGCAGCATCAGTTCCAGCGCTGGAAAACTGTTACCCCAATAGCGCAGTGATTCGCGAATATCGAGCAATTCCTGGTAGCGTTTGACTTCGCGCTGAAAACCAGCTGAGGCGAGAAACAGGTGCAGTTGCGGGGTGACGTCGGAACTCGGCGGCAGTCGCTGCAGGCTGCTGCGGTCGTAGAGTATCGCGTGCTCGCGCAGCGCTGCGATCAGGCCGTCGCTGTTAATCGATTCGACGGCGCGGTCGAGCACCGCGAGCTGTGCGTCGAACTGTCGCGCCGCGAGCTCGTAATGGCGCAGCGCGAGCTGGTCCTGGCCCGAACTGGCGTAGTTGGCCGGGATCGCGAGAATGGCCTCCTGTGTCGCCGCGTCCACCGCGTTACGCTTTAACAGCACACGCCACGGCAGCAACGCCTTGTCGAACTGGTTCAGGCGGTAGCGGGCCCAGCCGGTCGCGAGCAGCGCATCATGGCTCAGCGGACCCTCAAGGCGGACCCGCGACAGGCTTTCGAGCGCTTTTTCAGCCTTACCCAGGCGCAGTTGTTTCAGGCCCAGCGACAGGTTGGCCCGGTCGCGCAGTGCGATCAGTTCGGGATCGGGGTCCCGCGACTGGCCGAGATTGTCGAGCAGCAGGCGGCCCTGTTCATAAGCATCGTTTTCGATCAACGTGACGCCGAGGTTGTAGCGTGCGTAGCGTTTCCAGATCGATTTCGAATCCATTCGGTTGGACAGGTCGGCGGCCTCCTCGTACTGGCGATTGCCGAGGTAGAGATTGGTCAGCAGGTATTTGCGTTCGGCCTCGATCGCGGGTGGCAGGCGATCGGTAATCCGCGCCAGCAGGTCGCGGGCGTGATCGTAAAAGCCCTGGTCGAAGCGCAGCCGGGCGAGGTTGAACCAGATCCGGTTTTGCACCGAGTCGGAGACCTCGGCGGTGAGCAGCCGCGCGAACATCTGACGCGATTCCTCGTACAGGCCGTAGCCATAGTAGAGATCGGCGAGCAGTAAATTCGCCTCGTTAATCTGTGCGCGGGTGCGCGGCCGCTGCCTGGCGATCATCAGGTGGGTGATCGCGCTCAGATCGTTTTCCTGGAAATATTCGAATAGCGCGCGACCGTAGTCGAGATCCTCGACGCGATGTTCGTCGAGCTGGGCTGCAAGCAGCGGGCCGGGAAGCGCCAGCAGGGCGCATATCAGCAGTCTGCGCAGACCGGGCCGGCGGTTACTCCCAGACGCGCACATCGAACTGTGGCTGTTCTTTCTGGCTGTCATCTTCGATGATGAATTCGACGAACTGCGGCTCAGTGGTTTTTTCGATCACGATCGACTCGCCGCGGCGGTAATCGCGTCCCTTGGGGCCGATGCCGGTAAAAATGGCGACAATTTCATGCTCGCCGGTCGGCAGGTTGCCGATGTAAAGACGCTGCACGCCGCCGCGTTTCAGCGCCGCCAGTTCGCGCTCGGTATACAGGTGGTTGGCGATATTCTTGTCATCGATCTTGAGCTGTATCGAATCCAGCGCGAACAGCGCGCCGGCATTCATCGACAGGAAAATACTGAACTGCGTATTCGCCGGAAACAGCAGGTCTTCCTCGAGAATGAAAAGATCTCGGTTCAGCGACAGCACTTCCTTTTTCAACTCCTCGATATTGGCGTCCAGCGATTCGTCGACCCCGGTTTCGACCGCGTCTTCGACGGGGTCTTCGGCAGTATCCTGCGCCAGCGCCGGGGCGCCCAGCAGGGAGAGTAAAAATAGGATCAGGCTGAATGTTTTCATAAACTTATATTGTAGTACAGGGGCAGCGACTAGCCTTCACTCGATGGTGGTTCAAATCCGGACGAGTAGTGCAGCTTGCCCTGGTTATCGATGATAATTGCATCGATCCCGTCAAGGGTTTCGATCAATGCGATACCTTTGTCGGCACCGAGGATGAAAATAGTAGTAGATAAGGCATCGGTTGTCATCGCGTCCGGACCGGTAACCGTGGCGCTCCAGCTGCGTGACGCGGAACGTCCGGTGGCCGGGTTGATGATGTGATGCACGCGCTCGCCATTCTCGATGAAGAAACGCTCGTAATCGCCCGAGGTGGAAATCGCGCTATTCGCCAGAGGCAGGCGCAGCGCGATGCCGGCCGGGTCGCGTGGATTTTGAATACCGATCATCCACGAACGACCGCGCCGATCGCCGATGATACGGCTGTCGCCGCCGGCGCTGATCATTGCCTCGCGAATGCCACAGCTTTTGGAGACGATATCGGCGGCGCGGTCCACCGCATATCCCTTGGCGATGCCGCCGAGGTTGATCCGTACGCCGGCGTTGCGAAACAGGACCCGGTTTCCGACGAGCTCGATATGGCGGTAGTCGATTGCGTCCAGGTTGCGCGCGAGCAGCGTATCGTCGGGGCGCGTGCGCGCGCGGTAATCGTAGGCGTAGCCGACGCTGGCGTAGGTGATGTCGAACGCGCCGTCGCTGAGTCGTGAGAAATGCAGCGAACGTTCGATCATTTTTGCCATTTCGGCGCTGATCTCGACCGCGCCGAGCGCCGCGTTATTATTGATATAGGATAGCTCGCTGGTGTCGAGATACGAACTCATCAGCGCCTCGATGCGGCGCATTTCGGCGAAAACCCGTTCGCTGCAATGTTCCGCCGCGGCGCCGTCAGGCTGCCACAATTCGACCGATATGCGCGTGCCCATGATATCGCGCTGGGTCTGGAACCACTCGGCTGCAGCCGGTGAAATGCTTCCCGCGACTGCACAGGCGAAGGCCAGGCTCGCTGTAAAAAAACGTTTCGCTGTGCCTGCCCCTGGAGCCGACATTTGAAGGGTTCCTCTGCGTGGCGTTAAAGCTCGTCGAAAGCGATAAAGCTGGCAAGGGCCGCGTCATTTCCGAGGCCGTGGTTGGGGAAAATGGACTTGAAATCGGAAATGACACCCGGCATTCCGGACGGATGTCCGTTCACCGCCATGTAGTTCAGCATGACCATGTTGACCAACAGGTTCACGTTGTTTGCCATCGGTGTGGCTGAAGTCACCACCGACGCATCCGCGCTCATGCGACCGATCTGCCGATGAAACTCCGGTGCGAGACCGTTGTTCGACAGAGCGGGCGGACCGTCCGGATCGAAGACGAGGAAGAACGAGCAGGCCGTCGACGAATTGTCGCCGGTCCACTGGCCCTTGCCACCGCCGCCGACGGTCTGGTTGCCGTTGCCGTCGGTGCCGCCATTGGGCGCGTTGGTGTCGTCGGTATTGCCGTTACTGAACACCGAGCCGTCGCTGAACACGTAAATCATCAGCGGGCTGTCGAGCCGCCGTGCGTACTCGAGACAGGCGCCGATACAGCGCCCGGCGCGCAGGTCGCGGTTTTCGCCGGTGACGCGGTCGCCGGTATGGTAATCGTAGCCGCCCATGGTGATACAGCCGCCGGCGGCGAAACCGTTCATCACCATTTTCATCACCGACGCGGTCTTGCGAAATTCGCTGTCGTTGTTCATTTCCGCAGCGGAAAAGATCGACAGGATGTCGAGGTCCAGCGTCGGGTCGACCTCGACACCGGCGAAGCGGTCGGCGATATCGGCGGCCTTGATGTAGCCGCAACGCACCAGGTCCTTGACGACGGCATCGGCAGTAACGCCGAGGCCGGTGTCGATTGTGCCGAGCTTCAGCTTCTTGTGTGACACGCGCGCGATCGACTCCATTACCGCGGTGACGTCGTTGGCGCCGAGAATTGCGGTCAAGTCGCCGACGTCGACGAGGCCGGTGACGTCGCTCGGACGATCGACCTTGGTCGGGCGAAACTCGGGGTCGATGTACATCGCCGGCGCCATCGAGTTGCCGCCGGACACGCTAGATCGGGAGCCGATCAGGTCGACCACGCTGCCGCGCGCACCGGTCATCGCCAGCGCGTAGAGCGGATTGTGCGGGTTATTGCCGGTATCGTTGTCCGAGCGCGCCGGGATAACGGTGCCGTCGATGTTGCCGATCGCGGTGACCGCGCGCTCGCGAATACCGAGCAGCAGGGGACTGTCGGCATGAAATATCAGGTTCAGTTCGCGATTGGTGAAATCGTTGTCCACGCTGGGATTCAGCGTGGTAACGGTCTGGGTCTGCAACGGTAAAACGTCGCCGGGC